>JAJZBP010000038.1 GCA_021798855.1 Bacillota bacterium | reverse complement strand
TCCGGGCGGGGAGCGAAATGGAACACAGGGCGTCGGTGGCGGCCATGGGTGGGGTTTTGGGCGAACGAATCAGGCGTTTATGCCGAAGGGTCCGCGAAAATTTGGTGCAAGCGGAGGGATCGTTGAATTTTCCGGAGGAGGTGGCGCCTCCGGCCCTGGCCGAACTGAAAGCCATGGCCGAGGATGCCCGGGCATTGGCGGCGCAAGTCGGCAGGACTCCGGAGCGGACGGGGTTTAGGGTGGTGTTGATCGGGCCGCCCAATGCGGGAAAGTCCTCGTTGTTGAACAGCCTCTTGGGGTATCAGCGGGCGATTGTCAGCCCTCGGTCCGGTACCACCAGGGATACTCTGGAGGAGGGAATCCGGGTGGGGGACTTGGATCTGGTTTTGGTGGATACGGCTGGAATGCGCGAAACGTCGGACGACGTGGAGCGGATGGGCGTGGAACGGGCGTCGGAGGCCGTGTCCGGTGCGGATTTTCTGTTGATTGTTCTGGACTCGTCTCGACCCTTGGAAGGCGAGGAACGGAAGGTCTTTTCGCTGCTCCAGACACGGGAGGCCTTGGTGGTTCTAAACAAGACGGATCTGGGGTTTTGTCGTGGTTTCCGGCAGCAGGTGGAGGCGGAAACCGGTCGCCGGGTGGTGGAGGTGTCGGCCCTCAGTGGTGCCGGAATGGCCTCTTTGGAAGCGATGCTTTTGGCTGCGGCCGGAGAAAGGGAGAAGGAATTCAGCGGTGTTTTGGTATCGGAAAGACAGAAGGGCTGTTTGGAGCGGGGTGCGTCGGCCTTGGAGGAGTTGGCGATTACCGCCGCGGATGGAGAAAGTCCCGTTGAGCTTTGGCCGGTCCAACTTAGGGAAGCCTGGGAGACATTCGGGGAGATTACCGGAGAAAATGTCTCACCCGATTTGTTGGAAGAGATTTTCAGCCGTTTTTGCCTGGGTAAATAGGGGGATGTCGTGGTGGAGGAATTCGACTGCATTGTGGTTGGCCTGGGACATGCCGGGAGTGAGGCGGCACTCGCGAGCGCCCGGTTGGGATGCCATACGCTCGGCTTGGCGCTCAACCTGGACAGCATAGGGCTTTTGCCATGCAATCCTTCCATTGGGGGACCGGGCAAGGGGCAACTTGTGCGGGAGATCGATGCGCTCGGGGGTCAGATGGCCCTGGTGGCGGACCGGGCCAGATTGCAGGGCAAGACGCTGAACACGGGAAAGGGGATAGCCTCCAGGGCCCTGCGGGTTCAGGTGGACAAACGACTTTATCAGGTTGTGATGCGCCGGACCATGGAGAGGGAACCGAACCTGACCATTCGCCAGGCCCAAGTAACGGATCTGCTGTTGGAGGGAGGGCGGGTTGCGGGGGTGAGGGCGCGAGGTGGCCTGACTTTTCGCGCGGCGGCGGTGGTCTTGGCCACCGGAGTGTACCTGGATTCGCGGATCATCATCGGGGAGGAAGCTTGGCCGGGTGGACCCAACGGCCAGGCGAGCCCCGGTGGATTGGCTGAGGCCTTGGTTCGGATGGGCTTGCCGACTGGGCGTTTTAAGACCGGAACTCCGCCGAGGGTGGACGGACGGCGGTTTACTTGGAGGCGATTGGAGACGCAGGCCGGCGATTCCGTTGCGCGGCCATTTTCCTATCGTGGGGGAGAGGTGCCCACTCGGCAATTGCCCACCTATGCCACGAGGACCACACCCCAGACCCATCGGATCATTCGCGAAAACCTGCATCGGTCCCCCATGTACAGTGGGGTTATCCAGGGTAGGGGTCCGCGTTATTGTCCTTCCATTGAGGACAAGGTGGTTCGCTTTGCGGACGTTTCCAGTCATCCCGTGTATTTGGAGCCCGAGGGTTGGGACACCACGGAATATTACGTGGCGGGCGTGTCGACCAGCCTGCCCGAGGACGTTCAGGCCAAAATCCTGGGGACCATCCCGGGCTTGGAGAATGCCAGGATCTTGCGTCCCGGATATGCCATCGAGTACACGTTTTTGGACCCAACCCAACTCACGGTTCACCTGGCGCACCGGGAGATCGCGGGATTTTTTTGTGCCGGCCAGGTCAACGGCACCTCGGGTTATGAGGAGGCTGCGGCGCAGGGCTTGGTGGCCGGCATAAACGCGGCACGGTTTCTTCGGGGAGAGGAAGCCCTGCGCTTGTCACGGGGGGACGCCTACATCGGGGTGTTGTTGGACGATCTGGTGTGCAAGGGGGTGACCGAACCTTACCGGATGCTTTCGGCCAGGGCTGAGTACCGCTTGGGCCTTCGACAGGATAATGCGGACCTGCGCTTGATGGAGACGGGACATCGGGTGGGGTTGGTCGAGTACGGCGATTACGCAGCCTGCCGGGAACGGGGCGAACGGGTGGAAAGACTGTTGGGCGAGTTGAGGCGGATCAGGGTGGCGGTGGGTGGGGGGAACCTTACGGCCGAAGGGTTGCTGCGTCGGCCCGGGGTGACCTTGGAAGAATTGATGCATCAACCTGAACTACATGATTGGGCGGACATGCCTTTGGCTGACCGGGAAGAGGTTGAGGTCAGGGTTAAGTACGCTGGTTATCTCGGGAAGGAGGCTCAGCAGGTGGAGCGGTTAAGACGTTTTGAGGCGAAGAAAATGCCGCTCGCTTTTGCCTACGATCGGCTGCCGTCTCTTTCCAAAGAAGCTCGGGAAAAACTGAACGCATTTCGCCCCGGCTCGTTGGGTGAGGCGATGCGTTTGCCGGGGGTTAGTCCAGCCGATGCCCTGGTGTTGTTGGCCGCACTGGGGCGGAGGGAACGGCCTTGAAGAGTCTCGGAGAGTTGGCGGCGGAAATCGGGATCACGGTGGGTGGGCGCGAGGAGAAACTGTTCTCCCTATACCAGAACGAGTTGCTGGCTTGGAACGAAGGGGCCGGGCTTACCACACTGACAACGGAGGCGGACATTAGGAGGATTCATTTCTTGGATTCGTTGTCTGTGATTTTGGCGGGGCATCCGCCGGCGGCGGGGAGGGTGGTGGATGTGGGCGCGGGTGGCGGTTTTCCCGGGGTTCCCTTGAAGATCTGCCGGCCCGACCTGAGGTTGGTTTTGGTGGAGGCCAATGGCCGCAAGGCGGCCTTCTTGCGCCACCTGGTTGAGGCCCTGGATTTGGATGGTGTCCGGGTTTATCAGGGACGGGTGGAGACGGCCGGTAGGGAAGCGGAATTGAGGGAGCGGTGCGACCTGGCCGTGGGACGGGCCGTGGCCGCCTTGCCGGTTCTTTTGGAGTATGCCCTGCCGTTGGTCGCGGTGGGGGGGAGGGTCGTGGCCTTGAAGGGTCCACGTATAACTGACGAACTACAGGGTGCCGAGCAAGCTGGCGAAATGCTGGGAGGTGAAAAGATGGAGGTGATTTCTTTTGCGTTACCCGGCGGTGGAGAGGAAAGGAGGCTTGCGGTGTGGAAAAAGGTAAGGAAGACCCCTGGGGAATATCCCCGGCGTCCGGGTGTACCGGCAAAGAGACCTCTTCAAGGCAGGGCAACGCCGATAAACTCTGCTGGATCTTAGGTGGCGGAAACGGGCCAAAAGGGCGGGGTTTGGCTCTGTACAGGTGCCTGCCGCGAGGATCGGGATACAGTCGGCTTTTGCGGCGAGGATCGTCGGCGGAGGCAAGGAACAGACCTCGCGATTGGCGCAGGGGCCAAACGATGATCCGGGATCATGGGCGAATTCCTTGGTATGACCGCGCAGCGGTCGATGGAGAGCAAAGCGAAGGAGTCCAATTCGATACGGTGCGGAGGCGCGCACCCAGCAACAGCGCCGGTGGCGAGCCTTTTGACCGGATTCGTAACGGTAAGCTTGGCCGGCTGTTCAGTCCATGAGGATGGAGGAGGGACGTTGACGGGGCTGAAGTTGGACGTGACGATTCTGCTTGGCTTCGGACTCGCCATTTTTTCCCTCCTGGCGGCGGTGTTGTTGGAGGGTGCCAGTGTCGCTGCTTTGGGAAGCCTGTCGGCAGCCGTTTTGGTGCTCGGGGGTACAGTTGGAGCCACCATCATTTCATTTCCGAAAAAGGATTTGTTGGGCGCGTTCAACGTGATCAAGGCTGCGTTTACGAAGAAGGAAGAGAAGTACAGCGAGTTGGTCGGGCAAATTGTCGAACTTGGCCAATTTGCCCGCCGGGAAGGGCTTTTGGCCCTGGAAGCGCGGCTGGAGGAAACCGAAGATCGTTTTTTGCGCCAGGGTTTGCAATTGGTGGTGGATGGGGTTGATCCGGAGTTGGTTCGGGGTATCCTGGAAACCGAGTTGAGTGGTTTGCGGACCAGACATCGGCAGGGAGCCGGTCTCTTGGAAACGGCAGGGGGTTACGCGCCGACCATGGGGATAATCGGGACGGTGATGGGACTGGTCCACGTTCTGTCCAACCTATCGAATGCGGCCAAATTGGGACCGGCCATTGCCGTGGCCTTTTTGGCGACGTTTTACGGAATTTCCACGGCCAACTTGTTTTGGTTGCCCATTGCCGGAAGGTTGAAAGCCTTGTCGCATGTGGAACTGATTTTGCGGGAGATTGCCATTGAGGGGGTTTTGTCCATACAGGCCGGGGATAATCCCCGGAGCTTGGAACAAAAACTCAAGTCCTTTATACCGCCCGGGGAACGTCTGAACAGGGAGGAAACCGGAGAGACGGGGTGATGGTGAATGGCCCGGAGGAGGGAGCGGGAGGAGTACGGGTCCGCCGGCGGGCACGAGGCGGCGGGCATGATGCGCTGGCTGCTGACGTACGCCGATCTGATCACCTTGCTGATGGCCTTTTTCATTGTCATGTACGCCATGTCCGAGGTGAATACCCAGCGTTATGCGCTTTTATCCAAGGCGCTCCGGCTGGCGTTCAACGGGCGCCCGAGCATTATTCAGACCAGCAGCCAGATTCCCTTGAACAACGGGAGAACCCCCACCAACCAAAGGCCGATGGTTCCGGCCCAGCAGAGCTTGGCGTCCCTTTATCGCCAGGTTCAGGGCATGATCAAAAAGCATCATTTGCAGGGCATGGTCCATGTTCAGGTGACGAATGAGGGAGTGGCGATCACTTTCCAGGCCCAGATTCTTTTCGCCTCGGGGAGTGACCGGATCAGGGCATCGGCCTATCCAACCCTCAAAGACACGGCCGGTTTGCTGGGAGCCTTGTCCAACTCGGTGGACGTGCGCGGGTTTACGGACGACGTTCCGATTGATACGCCGCGGTTTCCGTCCAACTGGGAACTGTCCGTGTTACGCGCCACCCAGGTGGTGCATTTTATGATTAGGCAAGGCCTGGCTCCAGCGCGTTTGTCGGCCACTGGATTCGGCCGTTATCATCCGGTGGCAACCAACGCGACCGCCGCCGGGCGGCAGGAAAATCGTCGAGTGGAACTGGTGGTATTGGCCAATCCGCTGGGTGGGTAGTGACTGGTGTAGAAATTCCGTGGGGCGCAGGTGCCAACAATTGGCCGAAAACGGCAGATGATGGGCTGTCGCCGGCCGTGGCTATGCGGGGGAAACACTCTTTTCGGTGTGCAGCCGGCTCCTTACCCCAACTCGAGCGTCAAGCATCGCTTTGCGATGAACAATCGCTTCATCGCCACGTTTGAATCGCCAAACTGTGCAAGGGCTGGAAGGAGAAATGGGCCACAGGGTTTAACTGGCATGTCCTACCACCATACACTCCGGGTTTGATCAGCATCGAGCGAGTCTTGAAGCCCGTCGGGTTGTCTTCGCACGATGTGGTTAATGTAATGATTCCACTGCGAAATGTCCGATCCGCCCAAGGCTCCACCGAGAATCAAGCATATGTAGCTAGAAAAACACTGTTTGGCGGCTATGTATAGCATGAGATGAACGAGCTTACGGGTTTATGCAGTGGAATCACCATATGGTTCAGCAGCCGAACAAACCCGCTGGTTTATGCAATGGAAGCCTTGATTGCCTTTTCACGGTCAAGGGGGGGCGCTTTGCTCGGGGAGTGAAGTTTCGGCTTATGGGTGGACCGGTTTTCAGGGTGATCGTCCTTTCGGCAGGGGTGAAAGGCGTTGGATCGCGACAGCGAGTTTTGCCGGGGTGCCCAGGCTCAGGATCAACGGTTGGGGTCGTGCTTGGGTTTAGCGGTGTGTGGTAGCCATTACATTCGATGGCCACGGGGGGGCTGACTTTTTCGCGTTGTAGAAGGGAAAGGGATGGGGGGTGCAGAATAGACTGCCAGGGAATGGATTCAAGCGGTGGGAGGAAGAGGCTTGAGTGTCCGAGAATTGGTGGGGGGGGGGCCAGTCCTGAGCCAGGTGCCGGCCGTTGCGGTGCGCCCCAATCCCTACCAACCCCGGCAGAAGGTGGACGACGCGGAGTTGGAAGAGTTGGTCGCGTCCATCCGGGAGCATGGGGTGTTGCAGCCTATTCTCCTGCGGTCTTGCGGAGACGGTTTCGAGCTGGTGGCCGGGGAGCGGCGTTGGCGGGCCTGCATGCGGTTGGGGATGACCGTGATTCCGGCCATCGTGCGGGATATCGGCGACGAGGAGGCCGCCGTATTTGCTTTGGTGGAAAATCTCCAACGGGCCGATTTGAATTTCCTGGATGAGGCGGAGGGTATTCAACGTTTGGTGGCGGCTTTTGCCCTGACCCAGGAGGAGGTTGCCCGGCGTCTGGGGAAGAGCCAATCGGCGGTGGCCAACAAATTGCGTTTATTGCGGCTCGATCCGCGGATCAGGGCGCGATTGCGGGAGGTCGGCGTGAGCGAAAGGCACGCGAGGGCACTGCTGCGATTGGACGGGGCGAAGGAACAGGAGGGGGTGTTGGCGGAAATCAGTTTGGGGAACTTGACGGTCAAGGAGACTGAAAAACTGGTTGAGGATCGGTGCCGGCAGTCTCGGAACTCGGCGACCAGGGGCAGGCGAGTGGGAATCTACAAGGATTTGCGGATTTTTTTAAATGCTTTTCGGCAGGCTGTGGGGACCCTGGTGGGGGCGGGAGTGGCGGCCACGATCAGCGAATATGATCGGGGTGATTTCCTCGAAGTGTCGGTGCGTATTCCCAAGGATAAGAGGGGGGGGGGATAACCTTGGGGCGGTGCATAGCTGTTGCCAATCAGAAGGGGGGGGTGGGCAAGACCACCACCTCCGTAAATTTGGCCGCGTACTTGGCCAATGGGGGAAGCAGGTCGCTCCTGGTGGACATAGATCCGCAGGGGAATTCGACCACAGGGGTGGGGGTTGATAAAAAAGATTTAGATCTGTCAATTTATCAGGTTTTAACCGGAGCCGCCGAGGCCAAGGACGCAGTTGTGTGTACCGCGTTGGCGAACCTGCACCTGCTCCCGGCCGATATTGATTTGGCGGGAGCCGAAGTGGAGTTGGTTTATCTGGAGAATCGGGAGAGGAAGTTGCGTGAGGCTCTGGAATCGATTAAGGAGAGATACGATTTTCTAATCGTCGATTGCCCCCCCTCCTTGGGGCTCTTGACTGTAAACGCCTTGGTTGCCGCCGATTCGCTGTTGATCCCGATCCAATGCGAGTATTACGCCCTTGAGGGCCTGTCGCAACTGATGAATACTTACAATCGGATTCGCCAGAGTCTCAACCCCAAGTTGGTCATCGAGGGCGCATTGCTGACCATGTTCGACAGCAGAACGAATCTGTCGATTCAGGTGGTGGACGAGGTCAAGCGATTCTTCCGCGGCAAGGTTTATACCGCCGTGGTGCCGCGCAATGTGCGCCTATCGGAGGCGCCCAGCCATGGTTTGCCCATCCTGCGTTACGATCCCCGCTCGCGTGGGGCAGAGGTTTATCAGGAATTGGCCAGGGAGGTGCTGGCCGGTGGCAGATAGGGCGGGATCGATGAAGCATGAAAAGAGTCCGCGCCGGGGTCTTGGGAGGGGGCTGGACGCCCTCATTCCCGAGGTGGCGGTTGAGGCGGATGCCAGGATTGTCGAGTGCGCGCTACAGTCTCTGACGCCCAACCCCTTTCAGCCGAGAAGGGAATTTACGGCGGAGAAATTGGCGGAATTGGAAGCGTCCATCCGTGAGCACGGTGTGCTGCAGCCGCTGGTGGTGCGCCCGGTCGGCCAAGGGTTTCAGATTGTGGCAGGGGAACGGCGTTTTAGGGCGGCCAAAATGGCCGGCCTTGGGAGCGTTCCCGCTGTGGTGAGGGAGCTTGATGATGGGCGGATGCTGGAGATCGCCCTGATTGAAAACCTGCAACGGCAGGAACTGAACCCGCTCGAGGAGGCCAATGCCTACCTGCTGCTTATGCAACAGTTCGGACTGACCCAAGAGCAGGTGGCCAACCGCATCGGGGTCAGTCGTTCACAGGTAACAAACTTTTTGCGGCTTTTAAACTTGGAAGAAAGCATCAAGAGGCAGGTCAGTGGGGGCATGTTGAGTGTGGGACACGCCAAGGTACTGCTGGGGATCGAGGCCGGATCGCAAAGGGTGCGGCTGGCGGAGAGAATCGGGGCCGAGAACCTGTCTGTTAAAGAGGCCGAGGCTCTGGCCACCGGAGTGCGCAAGAAGCCCAAGGGGGTGGGCAGGCACACCGTGTCCGCTTTACCGGAGGCACTTGCCATGGAAGAACGGCTTCGAATCAACCTCGGTTCGCCGGTGCGGGTTGTGCTTACCGGTAAGGGCAAGGGTCGGATCGAAATCGCCTTTTTTGGCCTGGATGATTTGGAGCGAATTGCGGATGCTTTAAGCTAAAGCCCACCGGAAGGCGGGGGAGGAACTCCGTCCGCGCCGAATGTTCCACGTGGAACGCCTTGGGTTCAGCAGCGCAGATCGCCTGCTCGGTGCGGACGAGGACTGGAGGAAGGGTTTCATGGAGCCGGCGGTGGAATATACACCCGGATCTCGGACGGGCATTGCGCGCGTTGCGGCCTCGATGGGCCGGGGGATGCTCGGAAAACCAAACGATAAAGGGAGCGGGAGGACAAGGGTGGGGAACTATACGGGTATTAACGCCGTCTTGCAATACAATCTGTTGTATATCCTCGGGGGACTTGGAGTCCTATTTCTGGTGGTGCTGTTTGCCTTGGTGTATCAGGCCGGCCGCTTACGGGAAATTCGGAAACGCTTTGAACGGTTGTTGGGCACGGACGCCGGCGCCGAGAGCCTGGAGGAGACGATTTCGGCCGTACACCGAAATCTGCATGAGCTTTTGGGTCGGTATGAGGCGCTGGCCGGTGAACTGGCCATTGCAAAAGGGAAAATGGGGAGAAGTTTACAGCGGGTTGGGTTGGTCCGGTTCAACGCCTTTCCGGATACCGGTGGTGAGATGAGCTTCGCCATGGCCCTCCTGGACGAGACGGGCGGCGGCGTGGTTCTGACCAGCCTCTACGGGAGGGAAGAGGCGCGTGTTTTTGCGAAGCCGGTGACCGCCGGGCGTTCCGCGTATCCTTTGAGCGGTGAGGAAATCAAGGCCATTGCCACGGCGCTGGCCGAAAAAAGTGAAGTGAAAAATCCGGGAAAATGAGGGGGGGATGCAGGGAATTGCCCGATTGTAGCGAAAGGTATATTTCCGCTTCGGAATTGGGAAAGGTGAATTTGTGAAGTTTGATTTCTCAAAGAAGCTTCCCGCGATAAGCCAAGGCCTGCGGGGGCTATGGGGACGCTTGCGCCGGGAGGGGACCTTCACCCTTCTCGTTATTCCCCATTCGGCCCGGGGGATGCTTCGTTTTTCGTTTCCCCGATGGATGGCCATGGCCGCCGGAGGTGTGGCGATAGGCATTGTGTTGCTTGTTCTTGGGGTGTTTGTTTCCTACGGACTGCTGGTGGGACGGCTGGCCCAAGACGCGGCCCTGCGTCGAATTAACCTGCAGGAAGCGTCACAGATGGCCAAGCTCTACGGGGAAACGGCGGCCATCAACCGGGAGATGGAACGTATTCGCACCATGGATCGGGAAGTGCGCCGACTGGTGGGGCGGAAAGCGAACCGCGTTCCGGGAAATCCCGTATCCTTTCAACCGGGACACGCTCTTTCCAATCGTGGAGGGATTCAACGCGGCGAACGACTGGCGGTGGCCACCCGCACCCGGCTTGAATTATTGCGGCGGCAGCTTCCCGGCGAGGAGGTTCGGGTGGCTGCGTTGCAACGAGCGGTTAGGGAGGAGAACGGGTTTCTACGGGCAGTGCCCCAGGGCTGGCCCGCCTATGGGCGGATCAGTTCGCCGTTCGGCTGGCGAATCAATCCGGTTTTTGATACCCGAGAGTTCCATGAAGGGGTGGATATTGCTCTTTCCTACGGTACGCCCCTCAGGGCCACCGGGTCGGGGCAGGTACAATTCGTCGGTTGGCAAACCGGCTATGGGCGGGTGGTGATTGTGGATGACGGCTATGGGTATTCCTCTTTGTATTCCCACCTCTCCCGCTTCCGGGTCCACCAAGGGGAATGGATACATCGGGGGGAGATCGTAGCCTACGTGGGGGATTCGGGATGGTCCACCGGACCCCATGTATACTACCAAATATTCCTATACGGGAGGCCGGTAAACCCGGCACCCTACTTGGGGCTGGCGCTGAGCCTGAACAGCGCCGGCGTTGGATCCTGACCGGGGACGGAAACGGACGATACGAAAGGGGGGGCGGCATGGCATGTTCAGACGGAAAGGCGATGTCGGGAAAGAAAACGAATTCGGTGGGGAGAAAATTGACACGCTGATCGGCGGTGACTGTTGTATACAGGGTTCGATCCGGGCTCGCGGTTCATTGAGGGTGGACGGACAGGTCGAAGGGGAAATAGCAGCGGAAGGTGACCTTTTTGTTGGTGAGGGAGGACGGGTGAACGCCGGAATCAAAGCCCGCAATGCGACGGTGGCGGGGGAAATAACCGGGAATGTGGTCGCCGAAGGCACCCTGGAACTCTTGAACGGAGCTCGTCTGCACGGCGATGTGACGGTGGGGAAACTGGCGGTTGCCCCGGGTGCCAGTTTCGATGGAGCCTGCCACATGGCCGCGGCGGTCGAGGTTCCTGCCTGGGATCGGCCGGCCCCGCTTGGTGAAAGTTGAAGCAATGGTTGCGTGGTGCGCCAACTATTTCCCGGGAAATAAACCAAGCAACCCGGGCGGAGTTACCCGTGCTCGACGGGAAAAACCACCGGACGAATCCATCGAACCGAGGGCATCATCGCCTCGGACCGTGCTTCTCTGATGGCTAAGGGGATGTCCGGGTGTTGCGTATAGATTTCGCGCCGGTCGCAGCCCTAAAACGGTGGCCAGGGAAGGCTTTGCCTCCGGTTCCCAGGGTCTGTTGGTAGAGGTTTGCCTTTGGGGAGGAGGCATATGGCCGTTCGAGACGGTAAACAGCCGGGCTCCGTCGAGCCGGGAGCGTGTCTCCATGTGCTGCCGGAGTGCGGGCCGTTTCCCCTCCTCGCTCCAAGGGAACGCCGGTTTGCGATCTCATCCGTCATCCACGAACGACGAAAGTTTGCCGGCGATTGCCTAAGAATAGGACGCGGATCTGGATTGTTGGGATCTTGTCCAAGCGTCCTGCAGGGCGAAAGCGATGATCCGGGCCATGCGCAAGACCAGATTCAGGCGAGTATTTTGAAGAACGAAATATTCCATAAATCCGCCCACGTTGACCGTTCCCACGATGTGCAGGTCTCCCGCTTCGGGCAGGTTCTTGTTGACCCCGGCTCCCGGACGAAGGGGTCCGTGCCCGGCCGTAATCGAGCCCACGTTGTCCAAACGCCCCAGGCAGGCGTCGACAGCGATCACCAGGGGGGGCGGGTAGTTATTCTGCAGGGCAGCCAGAGATTGGGACAGGTTGGTGGCATGTACCGGGTTTTCAAGGGTTCCGCGGACACAAAATCCCGGCGCCGGCCAATCCCCCAAAATGGTCCCCACCAACGGGCCCAGGGAATCGCCGGTGGAGCGGTCTGTGCCGATGCAAAGAACCTCCAACCTGGAGGCTCCGGGTAGCCGGGAGAACTCCCGGTGTAAGAAACCGGCAAGCAGGTGAGGGGCTTGAGGATCGTCAACATGGGTACGCCTTTCGTTCGGGACGACGCTCCCTTGAATCCTGTCTGGCGGCGCCCCGCCTTCCAGCAGGGGCAGGGTCGGAACTCCGTAAAACCGACGTGCGGTTCGTTCCTCGTCGTTGGTCGGCTGATCGTGATTCTCCCGGCATTCGGGGTGAGCATCCCCCATTCGGTGCAAAACCTCCTAAAACGCCCTCAACGACGGCGAAATGTAGCGTGCGGTTTCGGGTCGACCACGGGTCGAAGGGTGGGTGGAACGCGGATGACGGCGCTAAAACCGGGATGGAAAGTTGAGCGAGGGGAACAACTGAACTGGCCGGAATCATCCATGGCCCAATTTTATGAAGAAACGGCGTCCCTTATACATAACCTCTACCATTGAGAACTGCCGTTAAGGGGTGGTAAGGTGGGGGGAACGGGTGAAGGGGGGCAAGGGACGGTCCCACCAATTACGGTGGGGTTGGCCTATGTGGGTTCGGTGCTTGGGATCGGATTGGTTTCCGGTGCCGAGGTGGCTGCCGCCTTTGTAAATAAGGGGGAAGGATGGGCCAGTTTCTTGGTTACCGGGATAATCCTCTCCTTGGGCGGAGCCGTGGTGGTTGCTGGGGCGGCTCGCTGGCGCACCGGGTCATACCGGGAGTTCCTCCTAGAT
>JAJZBP010000037.1 GCA_021798855.1 Bacillota bacterium | reverse complement strand
AAGCCGGTTCCGCTTCCGCCGTGGCCAGGGACAGTACCAAGTGGCTCCCGGTCACCGGGTTGGCCGCGTAGACGATCAGGGCCTTTTTTTCGGCCGCCTTCAACTTTTCCGCCGCGTAGACCACCAAACGCACTCCGCCGAAGGAGGGGGTCCTGACCAGGTACAGGGCTTCCTCCAGGCCGGTTTCATCCTCCCTGACCGCGTAGTTCACTTCGGATACCCCCGAGACGCGGCGCAGAGCGGCAATCCCCTCCCGGCGCAATAATGCCTCCGGTCCGGCGAAACAGTACACCGGCAGGAGCCGCCCGGCGGTCAGGGCACCGACCGCCCGCCGGTAGGCGGCCAGGTCGCCGCCCTTAACCGTCGTTTTCGCCAATAAGCACACCTCCAGGCAGGGGCAGATCCGGTCTCTCCCGGAAATAGCTCAGGTGACCGGGACAGCGGCAATCGGAAGCGCCGAAACGGGGGATCACCAGCCCACCTCCGGCGGCGGCCAAAGCGCACTCGCCGAATGACCCGGGATAGGCAAAAGCCGCCACGAAGCGGCAGGCGGCGGCCAGGTGGTCCACATGCCACCGTTTCCGCCGGGTATCCCGGCGCCGGTGGCGCTCCACGCGGGCTTCCAGACCCCGACGGGCGCTGCCCGTGTAAACATAGTATCCTCCGTCCAGGTCGAGTTCCCCCAACCGGCCCACCCGCAAGCGGCGGCCTTCGGCCAAGTGGAAGAGAACCTGGTAGAGGCCGCTAGCGAACAACCACGTTCACCAGGCGTCCGGGAACCACCACCACCCGAACGATCTCCTTGCCGTCCAGGTACTGGCGTACCCGGGCCGAGTTCAGAGTCAGCGCTTCGATCTCTGGCGCGGTGGCCGCGGCGGGAACCGTGATCCGGTCCCGCACGCGCCCGCCGACTTGCAGGGCCAGCTCCACTTGGGCCTCGACCAAAGCCTCCGGGTCGTAGATCGGCCAGGGCTCCAAATGCACGCTCCCGGCGTGCCTCAAACTACCCCACGCCTCCTCGGCCAGAAAGGGTACGAAGGGCGCCAGGATCTTGGCCAAAGTGGCGAGGGTCGCGTGCGGGACGGTCCGTCCCGCTTCCCCCCGGTGGGCGTAAAGGGCGTTGACCAGTTCCATGCAGGCGCTGATGGCGGTGTTGAAGCTGAATCGCTCCAGATCCTCACCGACCTTCTTGACGGTCCGGTGGAGAAGCCGGCGCAACTCGGGTGTTTCCTCGCCGGCCGCGCCGCCCCCCGTTCCGCCGCCTTGCGCGTAAAGCCGCCAGACGCGCTGCAGAAAGCGGGCGGCGCCCTCCACGCCATGGTCGCTCCACTCCAGGTCCTTTTCCGGCGGGGCGGCGAAGAGGATGAAAAGCCTGGCCGTATCGGCGCCGTAGCGGGCCACGATCTCGTCGGGACTGACCACGTTGCCCTTGGACTTGGACATTTTCCTGCCGTCCTTGATCACCATGCCCTGGGTCAGGAGGTTTTGGAAGGGCTCGGCGAAACCGAGCATTCCGGCGTCCCGCAGGACTTTGGTGAAAAAGCGCGAGTACAGCAGGTGCAAGACGGCGTGCTCCACCCCGCCGACGTACTGGTCCACCGGCAACCAGCGGTCGACGTCCGCGCGCCGGAAGGGCAGTTCGTCCGCGCGCGGTGAAGCGTAGCGCAGGTAGTACCAGGAAGAACAGATGAAGGTGTCACACGTATCCGTCTCCCGGCGGGCCGGCCCGCCGCAGGCCGGGCAGGCGGTTTCCACGAATTCGCGCACGCCGGCCAGGGGGTTGGCCCCCACCTTGAACTCGACCGCCTCCGGCAGCCGCACGGGCAGGTCGGCCTCCGGCACCGGCACGATCCCGCAACGCGGGCAATAGACCATGGGGATCGGCGCTCCCCAGTAACGCTGGCGGGAAATCAGCCAGTCCCGCAGGCGGTAACGGACCTCCGTCCGCCCCAGGCCCGCGGCCTCCAGGGCGGAGGCGATGCGCGTCTTGGCCCGCTCGCTGGGCAGGCCGGTGAATTCACCCGACTGAACCAGGACGCCCGGCCCCTCGTAGGCGGCGCCGGCAGGCATTCCTTCCTCCACCACCACCGTCTTGACCGGCAGGCCGTACTTGACGGCAAACAGGTAATCCCGCTGGTCGTGGGCGGGCACCCCCATCACCGCCCCCGTGCCGTAGGCGTAGAGGACGTAGTTGCCGACCCAGACGGGGAGCCGTTCCCCCGTGAAAGGGTGCAGGCAGTGGGCGCCGGTGAAGACGCCTTCCTTCTCGCTCTCGGCGGAGGTCCGCTCCCTTTCGCTTTCCGCCGTGGCCCTGGTCAGGAAAGCCGCCAATTCCGGGTTGCCGTCCGCCAGCCGGCGCGCCAAGGGATGCTCCGGCGCCAACACCAGGTAGGTCACGCCGAAAAGGGTATCGGCGCGGGTGGTGTAAACCGCGATCCGTTCGCCGGAGCCGGAGCCGGACTCGGGCCAGGAGCCTGCCCCGGCATCCTCCAAGGGAAATTCGATCCTGGCTCCGGCGCTGCGCCCGATCCAATTCTCCTGCATCGTCCGCACCCGCTCCGGCCAACCGGCAAGCAACTCCAGATCGTCCAGCAGGTTTTGCGCGTAGGCGGTGATCCGCAAGAACCACTGTTCCAACTCACGTGGCGTCACATCCGAGTCGCAACGCCAGCACTTGCCCTCGACCACCTGCTCGTTGGCCAGGACGGTGGAGCACTTGGGACACCAATTCACCGGCGCCTTTTTGCGGTAGGCCAGCCCCCGGCGGTAAAAAAGAAGAAACAGCCATTGGGTGAACCGGTAATAATCCGGCAGGCAGGTGGTGACCTCCCGTTCCCAGTCATAGGAAAACCCCAGGCGGTCCAACTGGCGCCGCATGGCCGCGATGTTCTCCCGCGTCCACCTGGCCGGATGCAGGCCCTTGGCCAGACCCGCGTTCTCCGCCGGCAGGCCGAAGGAATCCCAGCCCATCGGGTGCAGGACGTCGTACCCCTGCATCCTTTTGAAACGGGCCAGGGCGTCGCCGATGGTGTAGTTGCGCACGTGGCCCATGTGCAGGTTGCCCGAAGGGTAGGGGAACATTTCCAGGCAGTAGTATTTGGGGGCGCCGCCGGCGCCCGGGGTCCGGTAAAGGCCACTCTCCGCCCAACGTTCCCGCCACTTGGTTTCGATTTCCGCAGGTGTATACCGATCTTCCAAGCAAACTTGCCTCCCAAAATCAGACAAAAGAAGTATCGGCGGTATCGAACCCAATAATTCGCCGGGGAAGGAATTAGTCCCTTCGTGGGGGAAGCTTAAAACCTGCCCAATGTGAGGAGGTTTGCCTTTTTGCCGGCGATTGAAGCCGTCGCCTTGATCAAGACTTACCGAGGTTTCCGCGCCCTGGACGGCTTGAGCCTGCGGGTGGAGGCGGGGGAGATCTTCGCCATGCTAGGCCCGAATGGGGCCGGCAAGTCCACCGCCGTCCGGTGCCTGACCACCTTGACCATCCCCGACGAGGGCCAGGCAAAGGTCGCCGGGGCCGACGTCCGGACTGAAGCCCACCTGGTCCGGCAACGGATCGGCTACGTCTCCCAGGGTCTCGGGGCCGACATCGAAGCCACCGGGCGGGAAAACCTCCACCTGCACGGCCACCTGCACCGGCTGGACCGGCGGACCATCTCCCGACGCTCGGACGAACTCCTGGAGATGCTGGAACTAACATCCGTCGCCGACCGCTTCGTCCGCAGCTATTCCGGCGGCCTGAAGCGGCGCCTGGACATCGCCCTGGGCCTTTTGGCCGAACCGCAAGTGCTCTTTTTGGATGAACCCACCACGGGGCTTGACCCCACCAGCCGGGCCGCCCTCTGGCAGGATCTGCGCCGCCTGCGGGAAAAGGGCCTGACCATCCTGCTGACCACCCACTACCTGGAGGAGGCCGACCAACTGGCCGACCGGTTGGTGATCATTTCGCGCGGCAAGGTGGTCGCCGCCGGCACGCCCGGCGAGCTCAAGGCCGGCGTGCCCTCAAGGATCACCCTAACCGTGGCGGAGCCGGTCGCCGGCACCAGCCTGCCCGGTTTGACGGCCCTACCCGGCGTCTTGGACGTGGAGACCGACGGCCCTCGCCTTTTGATACGCGCGGCGGACGGGCAACGCCTCCTGCCCGAGGCCATTCGGCACCTGGAGGCTGCCGGCTACCCGGTGCGGGAGGCCGAGGTACGGCTGCCCTCCCTGGACGACGTCTATGCCGCCCACACCGGACGTCGCTTTTCCGAAAACGAGGCGCGGACCCCCAACGGGAAAGGAGGCGAAGGGCATTGAGCGAACTGGCCGCCATGTTTTCCGATGGCTGGTATCTATGGTTGCGCACCGCCCGCTCCTACCTGCGCCAGCCCGTCTGGATCGTGGTCGCCATCACCCAACCGGTGGTCTGGCTCACCCTCTATGGCCAACTCTTCCGGCGGGTGGTGGAGATCCCCGGCTTCGGCGCGGCGTCCTACATCCAGTTCCTGACCCCCGGCGTGGTCGGCATGACCGCCCTCTTCAACTCGGTCTGGGCCGGCTTCGACCTTTTGGAGGACATGAACCGGGGCGTTCTGGACCGTTTTCTCTCCACTCCCGTCCGCCGCGGCGCCATCATCCTGGCCTCGGTGGGCTACGCCGCCGTGGCCATCGGCGTCCAGGTCTGCTTGATCCTGGTCTTGGGGAGCCTCCTGGGGGCGCGCCTGGAAGGCGGCCTGCCCGGAGTGTTGGTAACGCTGGCCGCCTGTCTTTTATTGTCCGCCGGCTTCGCCGCCTTTTCCAACGGGATTTCCCTGCTCCTGCGCCGGCGGGAACCGATGATCGCGGCCATCAACTTTTTGACCTTGCCCCTGGCCTTCCTCTCGGTGGCCTTCATGCCCGCCGGCCTGATGCCCCCCTGGATGCAGGCGGTTTCCCGTTTCAACCCCCTCAACTGGACGGTGGAGGTCGTCCGCTACGCCTTCTCCCCCACCATTCCCTGGGCGGCGGCGGCCGGTGGCCTGGGCAAGCTGCTGGCCTTCGCCTTGGTCTTGTACCTCTTCGCCCAATGGTCCTTCGGGCGCTACCGGCGGCGGTCGTGAAAAGCAGGGCTAAAAAGCGCCGCCGGCCCCGCGAGGGGAACGGCGGCGAACTCAGGGAACAGTGGCTATGGCAATTTGGATACCGCTTGGATCAATTGAACGGCGTCGGAATGAACCTCTTCCGCCCAAGCCTGATTAACGACAATGCTGGATTTCCTGATATTGAGTACATAATCAGCCACCTTCCGCTGTTTCCTCAGATCCAACAAAAGGCTGCTAATTCCCGTGTGCCCGTGGTCCGTGTACCACCTGGCAACCCATTCATGCGAACCGCTTCCCGGGTAATGACTTTGCTTGCCGCCTCTGGTTTCCGCATACTCTTTGGCAACATGATAAGCGGCATAATACGCCCGGCTGACCGCCGACCGAAAATGCGGTTCTTGAACTCGACGTTGCCTCATCAACACGTTGGAAGTACACAAAAATTGCCGCCAATTAAAGCCCACGCGGTTTACGCCTCCAAGGGAGCAAGAATTAGCCCCACGTTTAATTCCGACAGGAGGGTTTCCGTGGCCGCTCGCGCCAGATCCCTTTTCTTGCGGGCTTCCCGCCGGTGAACATAGGTCCTGATGACGATATCCACGCTCTTTTCCCCATCCTCCGGATCATCAAACATGGTCAGAACCAATTCCGGTTCTTCGTTTCCCCATTCCTTTTTTATGATCTCGGCGGCCTTTTTTAACCTCTCAACCACATCCACAACGGCAAAACCGCGCGAAGCAAAATAAAGACACGCTTCGAAAACAAGACCTTTATCCGAGGCAAACAAGTTGCTCAATTCGCTTTGTATCTTTTTCGCTTCGCTGGCCCGGACATCCCAAGCCTTTTTGGCCGCGTTCAAAATTTTTTCCTCAGGTATCCATCCTTCTTCCGCCAACCGCCCACGTTCGTCCATTAACTCGGCCAAATGCCGGTCTGCGAGCAGTTCCCAGGTTTGTTGGATCGCTTTTTCGGCCTCCCCCATTTTGGCGTCCGGCGGTAACCCCCCCACCAACGACGGCACCCGGCGGGAAGCTTCAACTGCGGCATCGGCCAAGCGCAGAGCCAGGTGGACCACCTCAAACGGCAAAAGGGCATATTTCCGATCCTTGTCGGTCATCAGGAAGATTCCGCGCTTTTTCACGGATTCCCATTGCAATTCCCTGAACTCGTCCGGCATCGTTCCGGCGTTGATCTCCACTCCATGGTCGCCGCGGCATCCGGTAAATTCAAGCGCCTCTTCCATCTTCACCGGTCCCCTCTTTTGGGAAGGCGAATTTCGCCGGTTTCACCCAAACTCCACATTACTACAACCGCCGACAAATTCCTATATATAGCAGAATTTATTTGGAACCGCCACTTCCTGTTCGCTCAGGCCATGCTCCGGCGGTGCAGTCGCTGCTCGCCGAGACCGCCAACCCCGAGGCGCCATACGAGGTGGACGTACTGCTGTGAATCCAAGAATACATTCATCCGGCAAAAGAAAGGCCGCCCGACAAGAGCGACCTCCTTCAACTTTGTCAATTTTTTCCGCACGGTCTTAATACGCGAAGCTGACCACCACCTGCACTTCCACCTTGCCCGTGCCGGGGTTGAAGACGGGGTAGGCCGACGGCATTGCCGTTTGCATCTGCATATTACCGGCTCCCAGCGGCAGGGACGACCCGTTGCTGGAGACGACCACCACGTTGAGGGGTCGGCCCAGGAGGGCGCCCATTTTTCCGGCCATGGCCGCGGCTTTGCTCCGGGCGTCGTCCATGGCTAAACCCATCGCCTTTTGCCAAAGGGAATTCCGGTCCTTGATGTCGAAGTTCACCCCCTGGACCTGGTTGGCTCCGGCGTCCACCGCCGCGGCCACGAGCTTCCCCAGGATGCCGATCTTCTCCACCTTAACCCTCACCGTTTGCGTAACCTCGAATCCGCCGATGGTTCCGGGACCCCCGCCGGACGGATAGTTGTAATAGGGAATGAAGTTATAGCCGGAAGTCTGCAGGTCGGCCTTCTTCACCCCAAACCCCGTAACCGCCGCCACCACCTTATTCACGACCCGTGCATCGTCCGCCACCGCCGCGTCGGGGGTGCCCGCCCGCTTGTCCACGCCCACCGTGACATAGGCCAAGTCGGGTGTCACGTTCACCTTACCCGTGCCGGTCACGGTAATCGTCCGCGCCGCCCTACCCCAGCCCAGGCCCAGAGCAAGAATGAGCAGCAAGGCCACGGCGGCCCCGGCCGCCCCCAACAAATATTTTTTCTTCACCAATGCACACCTCCTGTTGTTTTAGACGAAAGATGTTCGCGGTTTGTTGCAACTTTTCCCCGCGCCCCGGCGTCTAAATGGATGAAAAGGCGCAAGGGAGGTTCAAACCCCTGCCAAGCTCAGAAACGGAACTGGTGGTCCGGGCCAGCCGCGGCGACGGCGAGGCTTTTGCCGCCTTGGTCGAACCGTACCAAAAGCGGCTTTACAACCTGGCCTTCCGGATGACCGGCCACCGGGAAGAAGCCGCCGACCTCGTCCAGGATGCCCTGCTTCGGGCCTACACTTCCCTGAAAAGCTTCCGCGCCCAAGCCGCCTTCGGCACCTGGCTGTACAAAGTTGCCACCAACGTTTGCCTGGACGCGCTGCGGCGGCGAAAACGGCAGCCGGAAATCAGCGCCAAGCCGCCGGTCGGGGGCGAGGGCCAGGGCGAAGACCCCTCCCCCGCCTGGGAACGCCGGCAGATCATCCAAAAGGCCGTCACCGGCCTTCCCCCGGAGCTGCGCGCCGCCGTCGTCCTGCGGGACATCCAGGGCTTCGCCTACGAAGAGATCGCCGTCATCTTGGGGCTCACCCCTGAAAACGTCAAAACCCGCATCCACCGCGGCCGCGCGCTTTTGCGCCAACGTTTCCTGGAACTCGAACTTTTGCCTTCCGTCGAAGGGAGGACGGCTTCCAAATGAACCACCCGTGGGAGACCGAAGACTTCCAGGGCACCATTGCCTTGTTGGGAGAGTTGCCCGAGGTTGAGCCGCCGGCGGAGGCGGCCTCCGCTTGGCGGTTGGCCATTGCCGCCGCACCGATCCCCCGCCCGTCGTTTCACCTGGCTTCCCTGGCCACCTGGCCCGGCTCCCCTCGGTTCAAGGCCGCCGCCGCCGGAGTCGCCGCCGTGCTCGTTTTAGGAATCATCGGAAGCGCGCTGCAACCGGCCCGGTTGCCGAGTGCCGGTCCGTCCGGGACCGGGGCCGTCCGGTACGGGCCAGCGGAGATCGCCGCCCCCGCGCGGACGACGCAAAAGACGGTGAACCAAGGGCTGATGCGGTTATCGCCGACCGCCGGCCAGTCCTCCCCCAACGCCGGCGCGCCCTCCGCCGTCCAGACCCAAAGCCAAGTCGCCGGGCGGGACATCATCCAGACCGCCAACCTTAACCTGCAAGTGGCCAACGTTCAGGTGGCCTTCCAAAAAGCGCAGAGCCTCGCGGCCGGCGACGGAGGCTACGTCTCCGATTCTTCCTTCAGCCGGGATGTTTCCGGCGACGTGGCCAACCTGACCCTGATGGTCCCGACCAAGTCCCTGGATACCGTCTTGGCGCGGCTGTCCGCCCTGGGCACGGTCACCGCCGAAAGCCGCGGCGGCAACGACATCACCCAGCAGTACGTGGACACCCAAACCCAACTGGCCGACCTGCAAGCCGAAGCCGCCCGCTACCGCCAGTTCCTGGCCCAGGCCAAGTCGGTTTCCGACATGCTGAAGATTGAAGACCAACTGGCCCAGGTCACCGACCGGATCAACACCCTGACCGCCGAGTTGAACAGCTTGAACCAGCAGGTGACTCTGGCCTCCATCAATTTAACTTTGACCGTGCCCACCGGCACGCCGGCCACCATCCCCGCCGGCGGCCTGGCCGGCGCCCTCGGCGCCGCCCTGCTGAGTTCCCTGCGGGCGCTGGCGGCCTTCGCCCGCGCGGTCCTCGTCGGCCTGGCCTGGGCCAGCCCGTTCATCGTGCTGGGGGGGGCGGGGTACGGGGGGTACAGGCTGTTGCGGAAAATAAGACGGCAGCGTTGAGGAAAATTAGCCCCGTCGCTGGTGGGACGACCACTATTCCGGCGGTAAACCAGCCGCTTGGAGAATCATAGCTGTCGCCTCACGGCGGGGGCCTTCGGGCAACATTTCCATGCCGCGCAGCACTCGATCCAAATAGTCGGCGGATGGCTTTAACCCTTCCCTGGTCTTGTCCGGTTGGGCAACGTAAAAAACACAGTCAACATCCGTTTCACGGGCACCGTCAGGGCAAATTACTCTCCCGGACTCCCGGTTGTAACCTGTTTCATTACGATCAAGCTTTTTTAGATCCTCCGTATTCAGGGGGTAAACCCCGCCCCAAACCCTTTGCCCCGCCGCCGGCATTACGTTAGCCTTACCCGTACCGTCTTTACCGCTCAACTTGTTGAACGCCAAGCGATAACCCGACAAATAAGCCGGCTTGGCGGCGGGAATGGCGCGCTTGAGCCTCCGATCCATCTGCTCCCGGTCCAGGTTTGAACCGTAAGCGAAATACCAAATTATCTCCCCCCGGCCATTGGCCCGGAGGGCCATGTGCCCGTAGATATTTTGGCAAACCTGCAAAATACCGTGGGCAAGTTCCACCGCTCGGCTCGCTTCCGTAGCCGAATAGGCGGCACTCGGTGGTTCCGTGCTGTTCAGCCGGACATCCGGATAACGAGTTCCCACATAGTAACGGTCCAAAACGCCCGCGCCGTCAGCCAAAGGAAGCAGTTCCGGATAGGCTTCCGCCGCTTCCACTAAAAGCTGGTGGACGGAATGGGTCCAGGGGAAATCCAGGTCATTGGCCACATAGATAACCTTCACGGCCTTCTCCGCCGCCTGCTGGGCATAGAAACAAGCCGCATAAGGTCGGCTTGGCGCCAGGAGAGTTGCCGTCTCCAGATCATCCACCGCCTGCGCGAGCCAAGGCGCGGCCTGTTGCAAGAAAGACAGCCGCATTAGACATCAACCCCTTCCCTGAGTACTTGCTCGCCAAATGCGCTCAACCCGGCCAACTCCGCGGGAGTAACAACCATTAGGTCCACTGCCACTCGCGGTTTGATCGCCTTCCAAACGGCATCCAACCGTTCCCATCGCCCGAGGGTAGTCTCCCAAACCACCAAAAGGTCCAGGTCGCTGTGCCGGTCCGCCTCACCCCGAGCCAGGGAGCCAAAAACAACGACGCGACTGATCCCATGTCGCCGCAAGGCCTCCCCGGCGCGCCGGGCCTCGGCCCAAAGCTCTTCCCGCCTGGCCGCGTCGGCCCGCTCCCGTTCGATAATCATCTCCTTGAAACCCAAGGACAACCAACTCCTTGTTCTTCCGCCACTTAACGACCCTTGGCAAGATGCCCCAAAACAGTTCGAAACTTTATAGTATCCCCAACGGCGTGTAGTTGCGAAGCCACCAGCCACCACCACTTTTGTCTTTCCTGCTCATCGAGACACGCCTCTTAGGCTGCTCCGCAGGTGGTCCCGCAGGTTGGATATTGACTTGGCCATCTCTCCCCGGCGCGGTACCCGCCCACAGCCAGCCAAAGCTTCCCCCGTCCAGGCCGCCCGCGCCCCGTCCAGCAGGCGCCAGGAGTACTCGGCAATCTCTGGATACAAATCGGAAAAATCGCCGGCATCGGTCAAAGATTCGACGCTAATGATGGCGTCCTCAACGCCAGCAACCGCAAACGGCTCCGGCTTCCACCACTCGCCCAGTTGGCCCCATAAAAGCCGCCCGGTCCGCACCAAGGAGAATACCACCGGGTCCAGCGTCTTTTTAGCCTGAATCCCGGACGGCGTGGCAAAGAATAGATCAATTTGCTGGCCGGTTTCCGCCCGCAATGCGGACTTAACCCGTTCGCTTTCAGTCACGTCAGGCATGGCCGGGACGATGATGGCCAGGTCATAGTCGCTTTTGGGCCCGCCGTTGCCGGTCACACGGGAGCCGTAGGCAACCCCGGCGATGGTGGTAAGAAGCTTGGGGGTAACACGCGCAATCTTAACCCAGACCTCGTCCATAAGTTCATCGCCCATTCATTGACTCCATTTTTTCTCCGTCTGCAACTCCCATGGCTTTTTTAAGGTCATCAAGGGAGCCCCATTCCGCTCCGGCCTTAATCACGGCTTCCGCCTCGGAGAGTTTGGATAGAAGCTGGATTGCCTGCAACGCCCTAACGAAGTTGTTCAAAGCATCCCCGTATCTCCCGTCATCAATTTTTGCCATTAGTTCTCCTTCCCGATCTTCCACCCGGAAGGCTAACAGCGCATTACTAATTGTTTGGTGGTTTTTCCGGCCGGATGGCGCCTTTCGGGGCGAAGCGGCGGTTCGGATAGGAACCTGTTCTCTCCCTCCCCCCTTGAGCATGGGGACAGGGGCGGTGCAGCGGGGTCCTAAGCAGTTTGGATTGTTATGGGGGGGGGCCTGCGGCCCTTTTTTGGGGCAAGGCTCCTTCTTTCTCGAGGCTATTGTATCACCCGCGGCTGGTTAGGAATTTTTCAATTTCCAACCGCCGTCGCAGTCGAGAATGGTGCCAGTAATAAAGGTGTTGGTCGTTAAGGATATGATCGCACTGGCCAAATCCTCCGGTTTCCCGACTCGCCCAACAGCGACTCCACTCGCGAGTTGCTCGAACAGTTCTTTCCTTGCCGCTTCAGGAACGCGGGACCACCATGGCGTATCGACTACTCCGGGCGCGACCGCATTGACGCGCGTGGGACGAAGCTCTGACGCCAGGATCGGGACCAAAGCCTCCAGCGCCGCGTTGATAGCAGCGAGCCCAGCAGTTCCTGGTTTCATCGCTCGCGATGAAATTGCACTGATGAACGTTATCGATCCTTCTACTTTTAGGGTCGGCAGAGCAGCCTTTGCACACGTTACTTGTGGCCACAACTTGACCTCGAAACCTTTCCGGAGGTCTTCGAGTGCAAGTTCACGAAAGTGCCCAGCACCCGCTGAACCAGAGGCGCAGAGCACCAAATGATCGAAGTCACCCTCTGCCGAAAAAAAATGCTGAGTCGCTGCTATGTTGCTGGCATCAAGCTGCGCCGTGGTGGCGCCGATCGACTGAGCTGCAGAAAACTTGCTTGGATCGCGGCCGGCCACAAGAACTGAATGTCCAGCCTCAACGGCCATCTTGGCGGTGGCAAGGCCAATTCCAGACGTTCCTCCAACAATGATGTACTTCAATGCAACTCCCCCGTTTCCGCCAAAAAATGGTTCAGGGCTGCGTACCATCCCGTAAGACGGCGGGCTTCAAAGACGCTGATATCTTCTCCGAAAACGTTCCGGGTGTTCCGGTCGCCCAGTTCCACCGGCGTCCTGACGCAAAAGGTCCCGGCAGCGGGAAAAAGTGCCGAAAAGCTGCTCGTCCAGGTCGTTGCGGTCCGTGTGGTAAGGTGGACACGGGGTAACAGATTGGGAGGTGATGGGATAGACGAAACATGGTAAACCGCCCAAGATGGGGATTAGCAAAAACCAACCCATAAGGTGAGCTTACCATGTATACCCATCCCACCGCAATGCGGTGCAGAAAACAAGCTGTTGCCTTGGACCAGCGCAAGACC
>JAJZBP010000036.1 GCA_021798855.1 Bacillota bacterium | reverse complement strand
CTTTTTATGAAACGGTGGCCGCCGCAGGGCCGAAGGTGCCCGTAGACCTGCTGGTCTTTACGCCAGTTGAAGTGAACTCGCCTCGCAAGTCAAGGTCTTTAGCAAGGCTTTTGGCAGAGGGGGTAAAATTGTGAGCATTGATTTCCTGCAGGAGGCGGCCATTTGGCTGGCGGAGGCGGAGGAGGATCTGGATGTCGCCGGAAACGAGGCGGACAAGCACCCGGCCCATGCTTGCTTCCACGCCCAGCAGGCGGCTGAGAAGGCATTGAAAGCCGTTTACCTGGTTTCCGGCGTGGATTACCCCCACGTCCACTCCATCACGGAACTGATCGATGGCTTGCTTGACGCCCACGGGGAACTGAAAAAATTTCGCAGCGCCGCCGCCATTTTGAATGCTTTTTACATTGGAACGCGTTATTTTCAGCGGGAAACCGGCGTGATTCCGAAAAAGACCTACACGACGGAAAATGCCGTGGACGCCATCGGAAAAGCCCAGGCCATTTCCGAGGAGTGCCGGCGTGTTTTCGCGGCCGCGGTGACCGCAAATCCTCCCCAGGGCGGGGCGCCGGCCAGCGCCAGCTTTCTCAAGACCGACCGGACGACGACGTGAAGGGCGGACCATTATGGATTGGATCAAACCATTTTCGGAGATTGTAACCGCCCTGGCAACTCCAGTGCTTGCTTATGCCACGTGGAACCTGTGGCAGTCCACGGCGAACATGGCTCGGGAAGCTGGCAGGTCCACCCTGGCATACGAAGGGCAAACAACAGCCTTGGACAACATGACCAATGAACTGCGTTCATTCAAAGACGCCATGGAGGAAGCCAGACAAATGGAATTGCAAAGCACGCTGCGGCCGGCAAGCAGAAGGCGAAATGGGGTGAAGCCATGCCCACTCACGACGGTTCAAACAAGAAACGAATTTTTGTCGGCGGCTCCCGGCGGCAAAGCGGGAGAAACGGTTGTTCCCGAGGGGAAGGAAACCGGGAGACCGTCCGCGTAAAGAGTCTCCGGGGCGATGTCAATCTCTCCCGGCCAGACGGCGGTGCCGGCCTTCGGGTCAAAATACACCTGCCGGAAAAAGGCAGGATCCTGTAGGGGAGAAAAAACCGGCTTGTGCCACCGGCGGGAAAAGTCGAAGAGCCGGTACTCCCTGCCTCCTTCGAACTCGACCAGCAGGAAACAGGGTGGGACGGGGAAAACGTTGGTCACCTCCGCCGGGCTTTCCATGGCACTTTCGCCTCCCGGATGCTTATTCCAACGGTTCAATCTTGCCCGGTTGCAGACCGTTTGCGGCCTGTTCCCAGGCGGTGCGCAGTTCTTGCCGGTGCATTTCAGCCCACTGCCGGACCAGTTTCAAGGCGTTTGGGGGGAGATCGCCGCTGATCAAGGACGAATCCGAAATAGCGACGCGCGCCTTGGCGTCGCCATAGCGAACGTGGAAGTGAGGTGGGTGGGGGGTGATCGTCATAAAAAACGAAGACGATGATCCCGAAGAACCGGCTGATCTCCGGCAAAATTCTTCCCCTCTTTCGACCATGCAACGATATTATATCACCATTATTGCCGGTAAAACAAAGGCAAACCGGCTGACCGGCGAGGCCGGTTTCACCCTGATCGAAATGGTGGTGGCCACCCTCCTGACGGCCATCCTGGTGGTTCTGGTGGCGGGCATCCTCTGGTCGGGCGTCCAGGGGTTCGCCTTGGGGGGCGGCGATTACGCCGCCGCGGGGGAACTGGTGCTCTTAGGCCACTACCTGCAGCAGGACGTGGGGACCACGCCGCCGGGTGAGGTGTGCATCACCCAGGACGGCAACCCGCCCTGTGCGAACAACGGCAACACCCTTGCCCTGAATAACCTAACCACCTACAGCATCAAGGGAACCGACCTTTGGCGGACCGTCACGGGGGGCGTCAACCTGGTCGTCGTCCGTCACCTGGACACCGGCGCGTCGTGCGGCGGTGTCTGCTTCACCCTTCTGCCCCAGGCCGGGGAGGTCCAGGCCAAGGTTGACCTGAACGTGCAACAGTACAAAGGCATGCCGCACAAGTATGCGGGCACGGTGACGGCCTACAACGGGGCCGTGGAGGGACTGCCGTGAAAGGCGAAAAAGGGCAGGCCCTGGCCATCGTCCTGGGGGTGATGACCGTCCTCTTTTTGCTCCTGGGGGCGGTCCTGGGCTGGTCCAGCGTGGCTTCGAAGCAATACGGCGGGGAGAACCCGAACCTCCAGGCGACGGCGGCCCTGCGCGGCGGGGTGGAGGGGGTCGTCTGGGAGTTGCGAAACGACGGGGACGGGGCCAATCCGTCGCCGGGCGGGACGGACGTATTGGACACGGCCAATAAAAGCTACACGCCGCCGTCCTCTCTCTTCCCCGTGTCCCTTTGCCAGTTGCCGGACTGTTCCGGCCTCACCGTTGCGGCCACCCTCCAGAACCCGGCGGTCGCCCTGCACATCGTGGGTCCGGCGACGGTTTACGAGGGGACGACGACGGCTTACGGAGCCTACGCCACCGACGCCGCCGGGCGGGTGGTTTCCACCAAGTCCCTGGGGATTGGGTGGACGGCTGCCTGCAGCGGCAACTGCGCGGGCAAGGCCATCGGTTCCTCCACCGGCCTCCTCACCGCGCCCACCGGGGACAGCGGCAACGAGAATTGCCATAACTGCGACAACAACGAGGGGCAACCGATCGCCAACGTGACCGTCACCGTCTCCAGTTCCGTGGCCGGCGCCTCGGTGTCCGTGGCGGTGGACGACGAGCCATGACGAAGAAACGTTGGCTCCCGAGCCTGGTTCTTTTCTCCGCCCTCTGCCTCCTGGCCTGGGGCGGGACGGTCCAGGCGGGCAACCCGCCGACGGTGACGGGGGTGAGTCCGGATTACGGGTCGGCGGCCGGCGGGACCAACGTGACCATCAGTGGGACTGGGTTCCACGGGGCCACCCAAGTTTGTTTCGGCTATTTCCTTGGTTTGTTTTGCAACCCTGCTACCTCCTTCAACGTGGTCAACTCCACCACCATCACGGCAGTTTCGCCTGCGGCGGAATTATTTCAAAGCGTCGTGGACGTGACGGTGACCACGCCCAACGGAACGAGCCCGGCCAATCCACCCAACGACCAGTTCACTTACGTTACAACCCTGTCGCCCACGGTCACCGGGGTCAACCCGAACGGCGGCCCGTCAGCCGGCGGGACCGTGGCCAACATCACCGGCACCAACTTCGGTTTCACGATCTTGGGAATATTCATCCCCACGGTCATTTCGGTGGACTTCGGCCTCAACCCGGCGGCGGCTTACACAGTGGACTCTTCCACCCAGCTCACGGCCACCTCGCCGCCGGGCACCGGCACGGTGGACGTGAGTGTCTGCACCCTCCTTGGGGTGTGCAGTCCACCCAACCCTCCCGCCGACCAGTTCACCTACACCACGGCGCCGGTGGTCACCGGACTTGTGCCGGCCGGCGGACCGGCCACGGGGGGGAACACGGTGACCGTCGGCGGCAACGGCTTCACCGGGGCCACGGTGGTGGACTTCGGCACGGCGCCGGCCACCAACGTCGTCGTGGTCAGCGACACCCAGGTCACGGCCACGGCGCCGCCGGGGAGCGACTTGGTCTGCGTGACGGTCACGGCGCCCGGAGGGACCAGCGCCTGCGGGTCGGCCACCCAATATGCCTACGTGCCGGTGGTGACCGGGGTCACTCCGTCCAGCGGACCGGCCGTGGGCGGAACCTCGGTCGACATCTCCGGCCAGGGTTTCACCGGGGCCACGGCGGTGGACTTCGGGGCGAACAACCCGGCCACCCAAGTCGTCGTGGTCAGCGACACCGAGGTTACGGACGTCTCGCCGGCGGGCGGCGGCACGGTGGACGTGACGGTGACGACGCCGGGGGGGACCAGCGCCAGCGGCGGCAACGACCAGTTCACCTACCAGCCGGCGCCGGCCCGGAGCGGCTGCTTCAGCTTCGCCATGGCGTCTTCGCCCTGGACGGTGGGAGCCGTTCAGCCCGCCACGGTCACCGACACCTGCGGCCAAACTTTCTCCGGCGCGGCCCTCCTGCTGGACCAGACCGGCTCCCTGGCGGTCACCTCCGGTTCCGGCTATGCCAACACGGGCGACCTGGTCACCTTCGTCGACGGAATCTGGCAGGGAACGTTGACCATCGGCCGGGCCACCGCCTCGGACCGGTTCCTGGTCTCGGCGGTGGACAACCAAGCCGCGGTCGGCGGCGCCTCCGGCAACTTTGCGGTGCACCGGAATCCGGCGAGCCCCGACATCTACGTGACCGTCAATCCCCTGTACGCCTTGGTGCCCCAGGGGGAGACGGCCGGCTTCAGCGCGGCGGCCTACGACCAGAACGGAGCGCCCCTGTCGGCCGGGGTGACCTTTGCCTGGAGCGGCGCCTGCAGCGGCAACGGCTCCACCTGTGACTTCAATGTCTCGGTCACCGGTCTGACCTCGACGACGGTTACGGCCACCTACCAGGGGCAGTCGGCGGCGGCCACGGCGGTGGTGGTGGAAACGGCCAAATTCGCCTCAAGCGTCCAGTTGTCACCGGCGAACGGGCAACCGGACGCAAGCGGGGTGGCCGGTTGGGCCGGTCCCCTGCCCCTGGTGGCCGGGCAACCGGCTCAACCCTTCAGCGCGACCGACTTCAACCCCGGGGACTGCCCGTCCGGGTCGGCTCCCTGCACCCCTTCCGGAGGGGCTTGGGCCGGCGTCCTCCAGGCGGTCTCGCCGGGGGTGACCGCGCCGCCGGCCCTGTACCTCCTGTCGAGCGGCTCCCTGGCGCCGCCGGCCGTCTCCGGCCCGCCGGGGACCAGCCTGAAGTACCTGATGGAATACGACAAGGAGGATCCGGGTTGGCTGACCCTGCTGCTTTCTTCCCTCCAAGCGACGGGTGGGGTAACCGCCCCCAATCCGACCGCCGGCGCGGACCTGGTCCAAATCACCTCCGACCCGCGGGAGGTACTGGTGAAGGTGACGGAGAACGGCGGCCACCCCTCGGCTCAGGCCACGGTCTGGGCCAACGGCGGCTACGTCGCGCCCAAAAGTTGGCAGTATCTGCCTTGAGAGGCTTTTTGCCGGAGCCGGAAAAGGATGCCGCCATTTTGGCTGAAAATTGAAAGTCGCGTTGCTCTGATGTGTGCTGCAGACGTCAGGAGAGGATCGGCATAATTCGCAAGCAAATATACCTGAACGAACACCAAGACTGGCAGTTTGCAGGAATTAGCCAGGCAAATTGGGATTTCCCAAGCGGAACTGATCCGAAGGGGGATTGAGCCGGAAAAAGTTTCCCACAAGTTAGGAGGCAAAAGGCGACTGCATGAACATCAACGCGACCACCGCATTGTACGGCATCGTCGGCTTTCCCTTGGACCACACCCTTTCCCCGAACATGCACAACACGGCTTTTGCCGCCACGGGCCGCAACTGCACCTACCTGCCGCTGAAGGTGGCGCCGCGGGACCTGCCCGCCGCCCTGGTCGGCCTCCGAGCGGTTGGCTTCAACGGCTTCAACGTGACCATCCCCCACAAGGAGACGATCCTGGGTCTCCTGGACGAGGTGGCGCCGCTGGCCCGACGGGTGGGAGCGGTCAACACGGTGGTCAAGCGGGAGGGACGACTCTGGGGCTACAACACCGACGTTCCCGGCTTCCTCGCTTCGTTGGCGGAAGCCGGGTTTTCGCCGGCCGGGAAGCGGGTGGTCCTTTTGGGAGGCGGCGGGGCGGCCCGGGCGGTGCTGGCGGCCGTCGCCGGGGCCGGGGTGGCCACGGTGGCGGCCGTTTGTAGGCGGCCCGAACAGGGGAAGGAAATGCTTGACCTCTTTGCCGACCTGCAGGTGTTTCCCCTGGAACCGGCGGCGGTGGACGAGTCCCTGGCCGGGGCTGAACTGGTGGTCAACGCCACCCCGGTGGGGATGTACCCGCGAGCCGCGGATTCCATCCTGCGGGCGGAGGACTTCTCCCGCGTTGCCGCCGGGTGCTTGGTGGCCGACCTGGTCTACAACCCCCTGGACACGGCCCTGCTCCAGGCGGCGCGGGCGGCCGGGCTTGGCGTCCTCAGCGGTGCCGGGATGCTGGTTCACCAGGGGGCCCTGGCCTGGAAGGTCTGGTTCGGGGAAACGGGGCCGGTGGACATCATGGGCCGGGAACTGGGCCGGCGGCTGGCCGCAAACGGCTAATAAACATGGTTTCGACTTGGAACAAGACAATGGCGGAAACGAGGTGGCAACTTGCCGGACTTGCGGGAAATGTTGGCCCAAAAAAAAGCTTACACCGAACTGTTGTGGGTTGAGGCCCGGCGGTTGGCCGAGGTGCTGAAGGCGCATGGAGCCGAAGAAGTTTGTGTTTTTGGATCTTTGGCCAAGGGAGGGGCCTGCCTTGACAGCGACTTGGACCTAATGGCGGTGGTCAAAACCGAACTGCCTCCGGTGGGAAGGGGAGTCCCTTTCTTACAGGCAATTGCCAGGGAAAAACCACGGGTGCCGATCGACTTGCTGGTTTTTGCTCCTGAAGAAATCAGGCCGCCCCAATCCAGGACGCTGGAGCGATTATTGGAGGAGGGGATCAGGCTTTGAGCATCAACTTTTTGGAGGAGGCCGCTGTCTGGCTGGCCGAGGCCGAGATCGATCGCGCGACGGCGGAAAACGTGGCGGAGAAATTCCCGGCTCCGGCTTGTTTTCACGCCCAGCAGGCGGCGGAAAAGGCATTAGAGGCTATTTATTTGGCCGGCGGCGTTGATTTTCCTCATATTCACGCCATCAGCGAACTGTTGGATGGCCTTGCTCCGACCTATGAGTCCTTGAATCAATTTCGCGATGTTGCTTCGATTCTGGATGATTATTATGTGGGCACCAGATATTTCTCCCGCGTGGTGGGGGCCATCCCGCGAAAACGGTACACCCCGAAAAACGCCAAGGATTCCATCGCCCATGCCACGGCCATCGCTTCAGAATGCCAGCGGATTTATGCTCGATTGGCAAGCCGGCCTCCGGGTAAAAACGCGGGCCATGATTCAAAAGATGCCGAATAAGGAGAGGTTGGATACCCGGCGGGCCGTCGACGCCAACCTGAACCGGGCGGCGGAAGGGTTGCGGGTGCTGGAGGACGTGGCCCGCTTCCTGTTGGACCGGGAAGACCTGACCGGAGAACTGCGCGCCCTGCGTCGCGAACTGCGCCGCGCGGGGGAGGAAACCATCGGCTGGCGCGGACTCCTGGCGGAAAGGGACACCGGCGCCGACGTTGGCTTGGACGAAGTTGTGTCGGGGCGGCGCGGGGCCGCGGATCTGGTGGCGGCCAACGCCAGACGGGTGCAGGAAGCCTGCCGCGTCCTGGAGGAACTGGGGGCGGCGGCGGGCGCCGCGGCCTTGGCCGAAGGCGCCCGCCGAACCCGCTACCGGCTTTACGTATTGGAGAAGAACCTTGCCGGCGCTTTTGAAAATGGAAAAGGAGCCGCAAGGTTTTAGACCCGGCGTTTGCAAAATGATTCCTTGGTTTCTCCGCCAGTCCAAAGTCTGGCCGTGGCAGTCAATTGAAACGCCTCGACCCGGCTTGGCAGGATTGACCGGGGACGGCGTGGAAGTTCAGGAAGGTTCTTTCGGGTCATGACCTGCTGGCCGACGCGGGACGCAAGGAGCAATAATGGGTAAAATAGCCGTTTTGGACGACGAGACCATCGGCCACATCGCCGCCGGGGAAGTGGTGGAGCGGCCTCTTTCCGTGCTCAAGGAACTGGTGGAGAATGCCCTGGACGCGGGGGCCACGGCCGTCACGGTGGAGGTGGCCGACGGCGGGCGCGATTTGCTTAAAGTAGGCGACGACGGGGAAGGAATGGACGCCGCGGATCTGGCGCTGTCCGTGGTGCGCCACGCCACCAGCAAGCTGGCGCGGGCGGACGACCTTCGCCACGTGGGCACCCTCGGGTTCCGGGGCGAGGCCCTGGCCAGCATCGCCGCCGTTTCCCGCCTGGAGATCCGGACGCGGCGGTCGGGGGAGGTGACCGGACACCGGCTGGTGGCCGAGGGCGGGAACATCCTGGCCTTGGAAGAGAACGGTTGTCCGCCGGGAACCTGGATCAGCGTCCAGGATCTCTTTTACAATACCCCGGCCCGCAAGTCCTTTTTGCCCAGCGTACGCACCGAAAGGGCCAACCTGGTGGAGATGGCCGGCGCCTTCAGCCTGCTCAATCCCCGGGTGTCCTTCCGTCTGCTGGAAGGGGGCAGGGCGCTCCTGGCGGCCCCCGGCGGCGGAAGTTATCTGGAGGCGGCGGTGGCCGTGCATGGGCCTGAGGTGGCCGCAAGTTTGCGCCCGGTTTCCGGCCGGGGCGCCGGCATGGAGGTGAGCGGTCTGGTCGCCGGCCCGGAGGTCAGCCGGGCCGGGCGATCGGGCCAGGCGCTCGGCGTGAACGGACGGTGGGTGCAAAGCTACCAACTGCGCCTGGCGGCGGAAAACGCCTACATCGGGACTCTCCCCGGCGGGCGCCGGCCGATCTTTTGCCTGAGCGTGCGGGTACCGCCGGAGGAGGTTGACGTGAACGTCCACCCGACCAAACAGGAGATCCGCTTCCGCCGGCTGCGCGAAGTGCAGGGCTTGGTCTACCGGGCTTGCCGGGAAGCCCTGACGGGGGGAGTGGGGGGGATGGCCGTCATTGGCTCTCCCCGCCGGTTCCCGACCGGGGCGGGGACGACCGAGGGGGTGCGCACCGTCGGCGGCGGAGTGCAGCGCACCTTCACGGCGCACGAACCCTCCCTGACCGCAGGCGCCACGCCGGAGCGGGTGGGTAGCGGTTACGGGTGGCGGCCGGATCTGCCCCGGGTCATTGGGCAGCTTTGCCGTTCCTACATCCTGGCGGAGGTCGGGGGATTCCTCTGGGTGGTGGATCAGCACGCCGCCCACGAACGGGTCTACTACGAGGCTTTTGCGGCCGAACCGGACCAGACCGTTGCCCAGCGACTGCTGGTGCCCCTGACGGTCGAAATGCCGCCGGTGCTTTGGAATGTGTGGGAGAACTGGGGGGAGGAGATTGCCGCCTGCGGCTTTCTGGCCGAACCCTTCGGCCCAAAGACGCTCTTGGTGCGTTGCGTGCCGGCCGGTCTGGCCGGTCTTTTGGACGGGACGGGTTTTTTGGATCTGTTGGAGCACTTGAGCCAAGGCGGCGCCGGCGAGGAACCGTCCGGGCGCCGTGATCGTCTGTTCCGGCGGATGGCGGCGTGCCGGGCGGCGGTCAAGGCCAAGGATGAACTGTCCCTGGGGGAGATGAACGCCCTTCTGGAACAGCTTTCCCGGTGCCGTGATCCCCACACCTGTCCCCACGGGCGTCCCCTGCTGGTGAAATTGCCGGTGGAGGACCTGGCCCGGAGAATGGGGCGTTAAGCCGTGAAGACCGACCGGCTCGTCGTCGTTCTCGGCCCGACGGCGACGGGCAAGACCGCCCTGGGTGTCAAACTGGCCCTGGCCCTGGGGGGGGAGGTGATTTCCGGGGACTCCCGCCTGATCTACCGGGGGCTGGACATCGGCACGGCCAAACCAACGTTGGAGGAACGGCGCGGCATCCCCCATCACCTGATCGACATCCTGGACCTCGACCAACCCTTCAGCGTGGCGGTGTTTCAGCGCCTGGCCGCGGCGGCGATCACCGAAACCCGCCGCCGCGGGAAGTTGCCGATTTTGGTCGGCGGAACGGGGCTTTACCTACGGGCGTTGCTGCGCGGCTTCAATTTCCCCGCCGGGGAACCGGATCCGGATGTCCGGCGCCGCCTGCTGGCCGAATTGCGGGAACGGGGACCGGAGGAACTCCACCACCGGTTGCAGGTCGCCGCGCCGGCCCGGGCTGGCCAACTGCATCCCCGGGATTGGCGGCGGGTGGTTCGAGCCATCGAAACCGGCGGAGTCCCTGCGGGGCCGTCCCAAAGCAGGTATGACGGTCTCTTGCTGGGTTTGCAGATGCCGCGGGAGGCGCTGTACCCGCGGATCGAGGCCAGGGTGGAGCGGATGTTGGAAGCGGGATTGGTGGAGGAGGTCCGGGGACTCCTGAAACGCGGTTACCCACCGCAGGCGCCGGGGTTTGAAACCATCGGCTACCGGGAGGTGATCGCCCATTTGGAGGGGAAGGTGCCTTGGGCGGAGACCGTCCGCCTGATCAAGCGCAACACGCGGCGCTACGCCAAGCGGCAATTGACCTGGTTTGGGCGGGAGGAGGGCATCCACTGGCTGCCGGCCGAGCCGGAGCCAGGGGAAAGGGCCTTGGAGATGGTTGCCAGATGGTCGGCGGAAGGTGTAGAATAGGTCGGCGGCAACCAGCCGGGCGCGGGAAAGGAGCGGAAATTTTTTGAAAATAACCCTGGCCAATTTGCAGGATAACTTCCTGAACCAGGTGCGTAAGGACGGCACACCCGTGATCGTTTACCTGGTCAACGGATTCCAGTTGCGGGGAATGGTCAGGGGCTTCGATAACTTTACGGTTATCTTGGAACACGAGGGAAAGCAACTTTTGGTTTATAAACACGCCATCTCGACCCTCAGTCCCCTCAAACCGGTGGACCTGCGTTTCCTGGAGCCGACCCGAACGGAAGGATGAAGCACGGGAACCGGTCAAAAAGGTCCAGCAGGAAGGGGTCGCTACCGCGACTTTTTTGGGCCGGGAACAGCCGGTGCGGGCGCAAAAGGTGGCTTCGGGCCTAAACCCGAAGCCACCTCCGGTTACGATCCTACCAGCAGCGCCGCGGCACCGGGAAGCAGACGAAGGAAACGGGGGGCCGCGGCGGGGGAAAGGGCGGGCAAGGCCGGCAGCAAACCGGGGGAGGGGGCGGGCAGCAGGGGAAAAAGGGCGGGCGAAAACCGTCGTAGTCCCAATTCCCGTTGCCGCCGTTCCAGGCGCCGGTCGGCCACGGCTGATAAGGTTGCGGCCAGGAACCCAGCATGTTGGTCAGGCCTCCATTGGGGTGTATACATAACAACCCTCCGTACAGGTTATGCCGGACGCTTCCCGGCGGTGACCTTCCGGTTGGTGGGAGCGGGAAGGAAAGGGAGGGAAAAAGGGGAAAGGCAGAAAATCATTGGCCGGAAACAATTTTTCTTTGCGCCGGCATGACCGGGGGCGGGCGGAGAACGCCGGAGCGGGATAAGGGAGTGGTTCTGCTGCCAAATCCCAGGATCCCGTACCTGCGCACCATTCGGGGCAAGTTGACCCTGCTGGTGCTCCTGTCCGTCGCCGTCGCCGCCGGGGGGGTGGCCTATGCCTTCTTTGCGGCGGACGATCTGGCGGTGAGGGATGCCCGGCCCCTGGTGTCGGGCGCCGGCGCGGCCTTCTCCACCGCTCTGCGGTTGGACGTCTTGGAGCGGGAGACGATTCTGGCCGACCTTTCCCTCCGGCCCGGCTTCATGCAGAACTTTCCGTCCGCCGTGGCCGGGGAGGTGGGCGGGCGGGCCTTTTTGGGACAGGTGGAGCGGGAGGTCACGGCCACGCCGGACATTACCGCTGCCGGCGCATTTGCTCCCTCGGGCTCCCTACTGGCTTTCGCCGGTCCGCCACCCTCCGTGGCGGAGCGGACTCTGGCCCGGCGGGCGGCGGCCACGGGCCGGCCGGCCTTCGGGGTTCCCCGCCTGGCGGGGGGGAGGGCCATGGCCGAGTTGGCCGTGCCCGTTCGCCGGGGGGGGACGGGAGCGGTCATCGGCGCGGAGGGCGCGGTCTTGGACCTGACGGCCCTGGCCGAGGCCACGGGGCTCCGGGCCGCCGGCCAATCCCAGCAATGGTTTTCCGTGTTCCTGCTGGACCGGCGGGGGACCGTCCTCGACGAAATCGCCGGCGCCGGGTTGGAGGGGAACCACGCCGATTCCCGGTTCTTGGTCGGACTGCGGGGCCACCTCGCCCAACGAGCCTACGTGACGCAATTCCCCCCCGCCTCCTCCGGACGGCGGCTCCTCGGCAGCGTCACCCCCCTGTCGGGCACCGGTTTCGGCCTCTACCTGGTCCTGCTCAAGACCGTTCCCCCGGGCACCCCCGTTTTGCCGGCCCTGCTGATCTTCGGCCTGCTGGGGCTCTTGGAGGCCTCGGGACTTTACTACGCCGGCCACGGCCTCACCCGGCCCATCACGCAAGCGGTGGCCGCCGCCGGCGCCTTCGGGCGGGGTGACCTGGAAAGCCGCATCCCCGCGCAGGCGGACGGGGAGTTTCAGACCCTGGCCGAGGCTTTCAACCAAGCGGTGGCGGAGCGCGCGGCCGGTTTTCGGGTCGAGCAGGCGGTGGCGAAGGTTCAGGAGGAGTTCGCCGCCGCCGGGTCCGAGGAGGCGGTGCTGGCCGCGGTGGCCGGCTGCGCCCGGCGCCTTTTGGCCGCCCGCCTGGCCACCGTCTTCACTCCCGATCCCGACGGTTGGCTGCTCCCCCGCGCCGTGGACGGCCCGGCCATGGCCTACGCGCAGGGTCTGCGGGTCAGCGTGCGGGCCGACCGGGTGGAGGGTCACGCGCCGGCCGGCGTCGCCTTCCGCACGGGCCGCCCGCTCTCCCTGCCCCTGCGCTCGCCCTACCCGCCGGGGGTGGACCTGGCCCCGTGGCAAGCGATGATCGACGCCCACGGCCTGAGTTACCTGGTGGTCATCCCCCTGGTCCACCAGGGCCGTAGCCTTGGGATACTGTCCTGTCACCTGGCGGAGGAT
>JAJZBP010000035.1 GCA_021798855.1 Bacillota bacterium | reverse complement strand
GTCTCGTTCTCTATCGGGAGTGGCGCCCGCAAACCTTTTCCCAGGTGGTGGCCCAAAAGGCGGCGGTCAAGTCCCTGCGTCAAGCGGTGGAGCGGGGGCAGGTGGGCCACGCCTACCTTTTCACCGGGCCACGGGGAACCGGCAAGACATCGGTGGCCAAGATCCTGGCCAAAGCGGTGAACTGTGCAGACGGGGTTGGGGGGGAACCTTGCAACGTTTGTGCTTCCTGCCAAGCCGTCAACGGGGGAACGTCTTTGGACGTGGTTGAGGTGGATGCCGCCTCAAACCGGGGAATTGACGAGATTCGCAGCCTCAAGGAGAAGATCCAATATCCACCTGGGAATGGGCAAAGGCGCGTATACATCATAGACGAGGTTCACATGCTGACCCAGGAGGCCGCCAACGCCCTCCTCAAGACGCTGGAGGAGCCCCCGGCTTATTTGCTCTTCATTCTGGCCACCACCGATCCGGGTAAACTGCCCCCAACCGTTCACTCTCGTTGTCAACGTTTCGACTTCCATCGGCTGGGGGTGGGGGATATCCGCACTCGTTTGGAGGAGGTGGCCAAGGCCGAAGGCTTGACAGCCGAAGAAGCCGCCCTGGCCTACATCGCTCGTCGGGCCGACGGTGGATTGCGGGACGCCCTTTCCCTCCTGGATCAAGCATGGCTCTACGAGGCGGGAGGGATTACCCTGGCCGGGGTGCTGGAGCTATTGGGGGCCATTCCTGCGGATCGGATGCTGGATTTCAGCGATGCTCTGGTTACGGGAGATCTGCGGCGGATTGCGGTTTGGGTGCAGGGGGTACTCGCCGACGGAGGCGAGCCGGGAACGGTGTTGAGGGAACTGGCCTACCATTACCGGGATCTGCTGTTGGCCAAGGTGAGTCCGGACCTCTTGGAACCGCCGCCTGATATTTCAGTGCTGGAAGAGGCTGGGAAATTTAGCCAGGCTCGTCTGCTACAACTGGTGGACGATCTCCTCAAGGCCCAGGGGGAGTTGAAATGGTCGCCTTCCCCGGCCCTGACTTTGGAAATAGCCATGTTGGGGCTAGCGGATTTGGGGGCGACGGCCGCTGAACCGATTGAGATGGGGAAGGACGTTGCCCCTCCGGAAAAAAGCGATCTGCTCGAGGAAGTTCGGAAAGCTTGGCCCAAAGTTTTGGAAGCGGTTAAGCGGGAAGGGCGGGCGACCCACGCCGTCTTGAGTGAGGGACAACCGGTTGAAGCCAGGGGGAAGCGGGTGGTGGTGGCGTTTCCCTATCCCTTTCACCGGGATAAAATGGGCGAGGAGGGAAACCGGCGCATTGTTCAGGCGGTTTTGGGTCGGGTGCTTGGGCATGACGTGGAATTGGAGGCTGTGTTGGGAGCGGAGGAACATCCGTTGGTTCAACGGGCCAGAAATATTTTCGGCAGCGAAAAAGTACGGGTGACGCCACCTATAACCGGGAAGGAAGATCAGAATGAACGGTAACTTCGGCAAGATGAACCTGGACAAGATGATGCAGCAGGCCCAGAAGATGCAGGCGGAGATGCTGAAGATCCAGGGGGAAGTGGCGGCCAGAACGGTGGAAGCGATGGCCGGGGGGGGAATGGTAAAGGTGACCGCCAACGGTGGCGGAGAGGTTACGGCGATTGAGATTGCCCCGGCGGCGGCCGATCCCGAGGATGTGGAGATGCTCCAGGACATGGTTTTGGCGGCGGTCAACGAGGCCTTGCGGCAGGGGAAGGAGATGATGGCGGCCGAGATGGCTCAACTTACCGGAGGCTTGGGGTTGCCGGGAATGAAGTTGCCGGGGTTTTGACGCCCTTGGGCGGGACGGAGGGACCGGAACGTGTTGTATCCTAAGACGATCGCCAGGTTGATCGAGGAACTTTGTAGTCTGCCTGGAGTTGGTCCCAAGACGGCCCAGCGGTTGGCCTTTCACCTGCTGCGGGAAAAACCCGAGCGGGTGGAGGCGCTGGCAGCCGCGATGCTGGAAGCCAAGCAGAGGATCTTCTCCTGCGGAGTCTGCCAGAACCTCACGGACGTGGAGCCTTGCCTTCTTTGTGCCGATCCGGCCCGGGACCGGAGCAGTATCCTGGTGGTGGAGGAGCCCAAGGATGTTTTGGCCCTGGAAAGAACCGGGGAGTATCGCGGCTCATATCACGTGCTGCACGGTGTCATTTCACCCATGGACGGAATCGGTCCGGGGGCCTTGCGCATCGGAGAATTGCTGGAACGGCTCAAGGACGGCGGGGTGAAGGAGGTGATCCTGGCCACCAACCCCGACGTGGAGGGGGAAGCCACCGCCCTGTACATGGCCAGGCTGATTCGCCCCCTGGGAGTCAGGACGACCAGGATCGCCCGCGGAATTCCCGTCGGCGGCGACTTGGATTACGCCGACGAGGTCACCCTGGCCCGCGCGTTGGAGGGACGTCGGGAGGTGGGATGAGGAGGGTTGGGAACGATCCGTGGGAAGGCTTAAATTGAGCACTCCCCTTCTTTGCGGAGGCAGGGGCCTTCTATGGGGGAATGATCACCGTGGAATACGGCGGGCATCGAAACACAAAGCAAAATGTTGAGGGGGGACGGTTTGCCCTTGCCCAAACGTTCTTTTTCCGGCATCCAGCCCACGGGAAACCTGCACCTTGGAAACTACCTGGGGGCCATCAAGCAATGGGTGAAACTCCAGGACACGGTGGACGGCATCTACTGCATCGTTGACCTCCATGCATGCACCGCAACCCACGATCCGGTGGTGTTGAGGCGGAGCGTTTCGGCGGTGGCCGCTTTCTACCTGGCGGCCGGTTTGGATCCGGCAAAGAGCACCATCTTTGTCCAATCCGCAGTCGGAGCTCACAGCGAATTGGCATGGATCTTGGGCTGCGTCGCCCGTTTCGGCGAGTTGGCACGGATGACCCAGTTCAAGGAGAAGGGTGAAGGGCGGGAGAGCGTATCGGTGGGACTCTTTACCTATCCGGTGCTGATGGCTGCCGACATCCTGCTGTATGATGCCAACGTGGTTCCGGTGGGGGAGGATCAAAAACAGCACGTGGAGCTCTGCCGGGATGTGGCCGAACGGTTCAATGCGACCTTCGGGGACACCTTTATCCTACCGGAACCGCTGATCCTGGGGACAGGGGGACGGATCATGGGGCTCGACCAGCCCACCAAGAAGATGTCAAAAAGCGCCGGCAGCCCCAATAACTACATCGCCTTGGAGGACGACCCGGACACCATCACCCGAAAAATCAAAACGGCGGTTACCGATACCGGAGGCCAAATCTGCTATGCTCCGGAGGAAAAGCCCGGCATCTCAAACCTGCTGACGATTTATTCCCTGCTGACCGGTGAGACCATGTCGGACTTGGAGGCCAGGTACACCGGCAAAGGTTACGGCTTTTTCAAGCGAGAACTGACGGAAGTGGTGGTGGAAAACCTGCGGCCCTTGCAGACCCGTTATCGGGCACTCAAAAAGGATCCGGCGGCCGTCGGGGAGATTCTGCGTCAGGGGGCTGAACGGGCGGCGGGAATCGCCGGCAAGACCCTATCCAGAGCCAGGAAGCGGTTTGGTATGGAGCCGGTTTAGGGGGGGCGTCAACCGTTCGTTGTTTACCGTTTGACGTTTGATTATGGCGATTCGTGTTTCTGTGACAACAGGTAGGTTATTTTTAAATTGACTATTGACGATAGCTTGTTTTATCATTATGATTTTATCGAAGGATACGAACTTCCCGGCCGTTTTCTGGGTTCGAACCGTCGGGGGGCCAACGAAGCTCGTTCCTCCACTTCGATCAGCCGGGCGGCTTGGCATATTGCGTACAAATGAATCATGCGAGGGTTCGGAGTCACCTGGATGCCAAATTGCCACTCGTGCCCTAGGGCTGATCACCGTTATGCCGAATTCTACATGGTAAAGGGGATGAGAGTGAAGAAGTTCCAGAACGGGGAATAAGTGCGTCCGGACGGCCGGTTTGGATGCAGGGTTTAGGTTGAGGGCGGGTTTGTGCGCGGATACAAACCCCTTGTTAAGTGTGTCTTTCATGTAGGGTCATATTCCATGCCGAACGACGGCGTGGGGAAAAAGGTAATGGTTGCGGAGCGCCTGAAGAGGGGTTCGCGCGGTGCAATTGGAGCGAAGTTTCACAAGCAAACTCCGGCTTGGTTGGAGTTTGGACGATTTCGCTGTCCGGTTACGGCGCCCTGAGATCGGGGGCTTGGTTTGTTGTTGGCTATTCCGGTTCAAGGGGGAGCATTTTCTTGGGGGAACAGGAATTCCGTTGCCTTTTGGGACGTACCGCCCGGTTGACGGCGGGTGGGGTCGGGATATTGGGCGTGGCTTCCTTGTTTTGGCCCATCGGCGCCCTGGGGCTGTTGGCGGGACTTGTCCTGGGTAGCATTGACCTGTTGTCTCTTGGCTTGCGTTTGCCCCTTTGGGCCAAAGCTTCCCGTGGAACAGCCATGTTTCTGGTCAATACCCGCTTCCTCTGCCGCTTGGGGTTATTGGCCGTGGTCACCTATTCATTGGAGAGATGGGTGGGGATGGGAATTGTTCCGTGGGCGACGGTGGGGATATTTTTGCCCCAGATAACCTTCGGCGTGGAGGCATGGTTTGCCTTGCTCCACCGAAGGCAACGGACGACTGAGGAGGTAACCAAATGAGTTTTTCCATGTCCACGATTTTACCCGGGCCGATCGTGGCCGATGCGGTCAGTGCCCTGATCATGCTCTTCTTCGGGTGGCTGGCGGTCCGGCGAGCGGAAGTGATGCCCGGCCGGATGCAGAATTTCCTGGAGATAATCCTGGAAACGTTCGAAGGCTTGATTTCCCAGATGGCCAAACCGGCGATGGTTCGCAGGTTGAGCTTTCTTGGAACCGTCACCTTCTCGTTCTTGTTGATAGCCAACATCCTTGGGCTCCTACCGACCTTGGCCCTCGGCTTGCACTCGCCTACGGCCGATATCAACACGCCGGCCGGGATGGCCGCCGGGGTGTTTTTGCTGGTACAGGCCGAGGGAATCTGGCAGAAGGGTTTTTTGGGATACCTCAAGTGGTGGGTGTGGAGCCCGGTGCCAATCTTCGGCTTATTGGTGAATGCCTTGGAACAGTTGTTCATGCCTCTTTCCCTTGCTTTTAGGCTTTTTGGGAACATCCTGGCGGGTGAGCGGGTGATGGAAATCATCGCTGCCGTCGGCGGGACGCTTGCCGGTTGGCTGGTGGTGGGGATCGTGGGTACGTTGTGGTTGGCCTTCAGCAACTTCGTTTCCGTGATTCAGGCGTTGATCTTTACCATTTTGATGCTGGCCTACATCAGCATTATCACCGGTGAGGGCCATTGTTGATAGGTCCGGCGACAAATTGGCAACTGGGGAGGTTGGCGCAATGAGTTTGGTGGAGGTTCAGATCCTGGCGGGCGCGCTGGTGGCGGCGGGCGCATCGGCGGCGGCGGCCATCGGCAACGGTTTGGTGATGGGACGGATGGTGGAGGGGATTGCGCGGCAACCGGAGGCGCTGGGAAGGCTGTTGACGTGGAGCTTGGTGGGTGTCGGTTTGGTGGAAGCCTGGCCGGTCATCGCCTTTGTTTATTTCGTCTTCGCCAACCTCAAACACTGAAAGGATGTCCGGGCGGAGCCTGAGAGCGGTGCCGGAAGAAGGGGGGGGAGCGTTTGGGGACGACGCAGTTAACCTTGCCCAACATGCTGGCTGGTGTGTTGGTGTGGGCGATTCTGTTGACCTTGTTTTTTCTGTACGTCTACCGTCCCTTGGTGGCGGCCATGGACAAGCGGCGGGAAACCATCGCCCGACTGGTGGCGGAGGCCGAGGAGAACCGGCGGTTGGCGGAGGAGGTTCGGGCCCAGAACGAGCGGGTCATTGGCGAGGCGCGGGATGAGGCCAGGAAGATTCTGAGTTTGGCGGAAAAGGCCGGGCACGAGCAGGGGAAGAAGATCGTGGCGGGTGCGCAAGCCGAGATCAGCCGGAAATACAAGGCGGCGTTGGACGACATTGAGCGGGCCAAGGAGAAGGCGGCGGAGGAACTGAGGGGGCAGGTGGCCGATTTGGTGGTGGCGGCCACGGCGAAGCTGTTGCAAAGGAGCCTGGACGCCGGCAGCCAGCGGGAACTCATTCAGGAGGCCATTCGGGAAGCGGGGCGGCTGCAATGATGGTGGGTGCCGGGGCGCGGAGGTACGGGAGGGCGCTTTTTGTTTTGGCCCAAGGGCGGGGTGAGACCGAACGAACGGGCGGGGAACTGGCGAAGCTGGGGGTCATGCTGGGAGGAGACACGGAGTTTTCCCGGTTTTTGAAGCATCCTTTGATTCCGCCCAAGGCCAAGAAAGCCGTTTTGCGCGAGGCATTGGGGGGCGGTTTTTCCGGGATGGTGGTGAACTTCATGTGTTTATTGAGCGACAAGCGGCGGGAGAGGTTGTTGCCCGAGATCGTGGTTGTTTACCGGGGGCTGGTGGATGCGGCTCAGGGTGTGCTGGAAGTGGAAGCACAAAGCGCCGTTCCCCTGGAAAAGGTGGAGGTCGAGGCTTTGCGGGAGACCATTGGGAGGGCCGCCGGGAAAGAGGTGCGGGTAATGGAGCGGGTGAGGCCGCAACTTTTAGGTGGGTTGAGGCTGCGTCTGGGTGACCGGGTGCTGGACGCAAGCCTGTCCGGTGGTTTGAGCAGATTGGGGACGACGTTGCGTGAGGCGAGGCTTTAGAGTGCGAAGTTGCGTCGACACGTCCAAGAAGGTTAGGGGGCGGGGTGGGTGAGCGTTAAGCCCGAAGAAATAAGCCGGATCATCAGCCGGGAGATCGAGAATTACGAGGCGGGGGCGGAACTGGTCGACGTGGGGCAGGTGCTGTCCGTGGGTGACGGTATCAGCCGGATTTACGGGTTGGCCGGGGCGATGGCCGGGGAGTTGGTGGAGTTTGCCGATGGGACGCGGGGGCTTGTGTTCAACCTGGAGGAAGACAACGTGGGTGTGGTGGTCATGGGGCACACCGAAAAGATCAAAGAAGGGGACACGGTCAAGCGGACGGGGAAGATCGCCCAGGTGCCGGTGGGAGACAATCTGCTGGGGCGGGTGGTGAATGCCCTTGGGGAGCCGATCGACGGCAAGGGTCCCATTCAGGCCGAGCGTTTCCGTCCGATCGAGGGGCCGGTGCCCGGGATCGTCGACCGCAAGAGCGTGCATGAGCCGTTGGCCACCGGGCTGAAGGTGATCGACATGATGGTGCCCATCGGTCGCGGGCAGCGGGAGTTGATTTTGGGTGACCGGTCGACGGGGAAGACGGCCGTGGCCATTGACACCATTTTGAACCAGAAGGGCAAGGGAGTTGCCTGCATCTACGTGGGCATTGGGCAGAAGGCGTCATCGGTGGCGCGGGTGGTGCGGACGTTGGAAGAATACGGGGCGCTTGAATACACCATCGTGGTGGCGGCGACGGCGGCCGAGCCGTCGCCGCTGCAGTACATGGCGCCCTACGCCGGGTGCGCCATGGGCGAGGATTTCATGAGGCGAGGTGGGCACGCGCTGGTGGTTTACGACGATCTGTCCAAGCATGCCGTGGCCTACCGGGCGATGTCTCTTTTGCTGCGGCGTCCGCCGGGGCGGGAGGCTTATCCCGGGGATGTTTTTTACCTGCACTCGCGGCTTTTGGAGCGGGCGGCCAAACTGAACGACAAGCTTGGGGGCGGTTCGCTGACGGCCCTGCCGATCGTTGAGACCCAGGCGGGGGATGTGTCGGCGTATATTCCGACCAACGTTATTTCGATAACCGACGGGCAGATTTACCTGGAGAGCGATCTTTTCTTTGCCGGGGTGCGTCCGGCAGTGAACGCGGGCGTTTCCGTGTCGCGGGTGGGAGGGGCGGCGCAGAGCAGGGCGCAGAGGCAAGTGGCCGGGCGTTTGCGGTTGGACCTGGCGCAATACCGGGAACTGGCGGCTTTTGCCCAGTTTGCGGCTGACCTGGACCCGGCCACGCAGGGGAGGTTGGCCCGCGGTCGCCGGATGACGGAGATTTTGAAGCAGCCGCAGTACGCGCCGATGGATATGGAGGATCAGGTGGTCAGCGTTTTTGCGGCCATCAACGGTTATTTGGACGATGTGCCCGTGGATGAGGTGGAGCGGTTTGAGAAGGACTTTTTGTCTTTCATGAAGGTCCGGCATCCGGAGATTGGCGGGGAGATCAGGGCTAAGGAAAAGATCGAGGAAGCCACGCGGGAGGCTTTGGGGAGAGCGATCGAGGAGTTCAAGCAGACCTTCGCAAGTGCGGGGAAGGCGTAATGGCGGCCGGGGATTCGTTGCGGGACATCCGGCGGCGGATAAAGAGCATTCAAAACACTCAGCAGATCACGCGGGCGATGAAGATGGTGGCGGCGGCCAAGCTGCGGCGGGCGCAGGGGGCGGCGGAGGCCGCCCGTCCCTATGCCCAGGCACTAAGGGGGCTGGTGGGGCGGTTGGCGTCCCGGAACGTCCGGTTTGCCCACCCTCTTTTGCGGTCAAGCGGGGGGGTCAGGCGGGTTGGTTACCTGGTGATCACGGCCGACCGGGGTCTTTGCGGCGCCTACAATGCCAACGTGCTGCGGCGGACGGCGGTTGAGTTGGCGCGGGAGGAGAGGGAAGTCGTGGTGGTGGCGGTTGGGCGCAAGGGCAGGGACTTTTTCGCGCGCCGTTCGTTTCCGGTATTGGCGCAGTTTGTTCGTTTGGGGGACGATCCTCGGTACGAGTTGGCCCAGAGCATTACGGCGGAAGTGGAGAGGCTTTTTGTCGCGGGGGAATTCACCGAGCTCAAATTGGTGTACACCCGTTTTCTGTCGGCCATGCAGTACAAGGTGGAGGTGGTCAGGCTGCTGCCTCTGCACGGGGGGGAACTGGAGGAGCGGGGTGGGGCGACGACGTCCTGGGACTACATTTACGAACCGACGGTGGCGGCGGTGCTGGGGCCGCTTTTGGCCCGGTACGTGGCGGGGACCGTGTTTGGGGCGCTTTTGGAGGCGAAGGCCAGTGAGCAGGGGGCCAGGATGGTGGCCATGGATTCGGCCAGCAAGAACGCCGAGAAGATGCTCAAGCTGTTGACCCTGAAGCGGAACAAGGCCAGGCAGACGGCCATCACCAGGGAGTTGGCGGAGTTGGTGGGCGGGGCCGAGGCGCTGGCGGAAGGTTGACGGGGACGGGGAAGGAAAGGGAGGGCGTTTGGTGGAGAGGATAGGGAGGGTAACCAGGATCATCGGGCCGGTGGTTGACGTGGAATTTCCAGAAGGGAGTTTGCCGGCCATCCTGAACGGGGTCAGGGTGCGGATGAGCGAGGGGGAACTGGTGGCGGAAGTGGTGCAGCAGCTTGGGGAAAACCGGGTGCGTTGCATGGCCATGGGTTCCACCGACGGCATGACGCGGGGGATGGAAGTGGTTGACACCGGGGCGGCGATCGCGGTGCCGGTGGGGCCCCAGACGCTGGGGAGGATTTTCAACGTGCTGGGGGAAGTGGTGGACGAGGGCGAACCGGTGCGGGCGGAGGTCTGGCCGATTCACCGTCCGGTGCCCAGTTTGGAGGAGCAGGCGACCACCACGGAGATTCTGGAGACGGGGATCAAGGTGGTGGACCTGTTGGCCCCCTATCCCAAGGGGGGCAAGGTTGGGCTTTTCGGCGGGGCTGGCGTGGGCAAGACCGTGTTGATCATGGAACTGATCAACAACGTTGCCAAGGAACACGGTGGGATTTCGGTTTTTGCCGGGGTGGGGGAACGCACCCGCGAGGGTAACGATCTTTGGAACGAGATGAAGGAGTCCGGGGTGATCAACAAGACGGCCATGGTCTACGGGCAGATGAACGAGCCGCCCGGAGTGCGGATGCGGGTGGGTCTTTCGGGGCTGACCATGGCCGAATATTTCCGGGATGAAGAGGGTAGGGATGTGCTTTTGTTCATCGACAACATCTTTCGTTTCATCCAGGCGGGTTCGGAGGTTTCGGCGCTTTTGGGGCGGATGCCTTCGGCGGTGGGATACCAGCCGGTGTTGGCCACGGACGTGGGGGAACTGCAGGAACGGATCACCTCGACCAAGAAGGGATCGATCACTTCGATTCAGGCGATCTACGTTCCGGCGGACGACTACACCGACCCGGCGCCGGCGACCAGTTTTGCCCACCTGGACGCGACCACCAACCTGGAGCGGGCGATTGCCGAGATGGGCATATACCCGGCGGTGGACCCGCTGGCCTCGACCTCGCGCATCCTCGACCCGCGGGTGCTGGGCGACGAGCATTACCGGGTGGCGCGGGGAGTGCAGGAGGTATTGCAGCGTTACAAGGAACTGCAGGACATCATCGCCATTTTGGGGATGGACGAATTGTCCGACGACGACAAGCTGACGGTGAGCCGGGCGCGCAAGATCCAACGGTTTTTGTCCCAGCCCTTCCACGTGGCCGAGGTTTTCACGGGGATGGCCGGGAAATACGTGTCGGTGGCGGAAACCGTTAGGGGTTTCAAGGAGATTCTGGACGGGCGGCACGACGAACTTCCCGAAGACGCTTTTTACATGGTTGGAAGCATCGACGAGTGTTTGGAGAAGGCGGCCAAGTCGGCGGCGGCCTGAAGACCCGAAGAAGCGCGTCTGCGGTGGCGGCACCGATGCGGGAGGGAGGCGGCCCTTGAGCACCACGAGGTTGGAAATAGTCACGCCGCGGCGGTTGGTATTGGTGGCGGACGTGGAAATGGTCATTGCCAGGGGTACGGAAGGGGAACTGGGGATCCTGCCCCAGCACGCACCCCTGGTTACCCCGTTGGAGGTTGCTCCCCTGAAATTGCGGGCCGGGGGAAAGTGGGAGGAACTGGCGGTCAGCGGAGGCTACCTGGAGGTCATGCCGAATCGGATAACCGTCCTGGCGAATACGGCGGAGCGGGCGGGGGAAATCGACGTGGCCCGGGCCAGGTCGGCCCGGGAAAGGGCCGAGGAGCGGAAAAAGGGCCGCCGCGAAGGCGAAGAAATCGACATGGCCAGGGCGGAGGCCGCCCTCAAACGCGCCATAACCCGCCTCCGCGTGGCCGGAGAAAAATGAAGCCCCGAAGGAATTGGTGCGATAATTGCCAAAAGCAATTTCGAAATCCCCGAACACTGCTTTGGACCGAAACATTCCTGGATGGTTGTCGCAGCCTATTCCACTTTTCATTTCGGGTCGCCTTGACAATTAACCCTTTCGGGCATAGAATTTGGCTGATAGCGTGGGTGAAATCACCGCCCTAAGGAGCTTTGGCTATTTTCTTTACCAGGATATTGCTGCTTAATTTGCTTTTTTCGGCGAGGTGAATGGTGATCATTTTTCTGCTGGCTTTTTTGGCGGCCATAGGCGGCGCATTTTTCCTCACTCCGTTGGTTAGGCTGGCGGGGGTGCGTTTCGGTGCCCTTGACCGGCCGGTGGAGCGGAGCGTTCATCGCCAACCGGTGCCGACGCTGGGGGGGCTGGCGATCGCCGGCGCTTTTGCCGTGGCGGTCCTGATGGCGGGTGGCCCAGAACACGCGCATGTTATGGGGATCTTGGCCGGGGGGGCGGTGATCCTTCTGGTCGGCGTCGGCGACGACCTTTTCAACCTCTCGCCTTTCCTGAAGCTCTTGGGGCAAGCGGCTGCGGGTGGAGTTCTCCTCCTCTTCGGGGTTCAGATCGGTTACCTGACCGATCCATTGAGGGGAGGGATGTTCTCCTCCGGCTGGGCCGGTGCGCCATTGACGGTTCTATGGGTGGTGGCCGTTATCAACACGGTCAACCTGATCGACGGGTTGGACGGCTTGGCGGCGGGGATCAGCGGGATCGCCTCCTTGGTGCTCTTTGCGGTGGCCCTTTTGCGGGGTCAGGTTGAGGTGGCGGTATTGACGGCAGCCTTGGCGGGGGCCTGTTTTGGTTTTTTGCCCCACAACTTTAACCGCAAGGCCAAGATCTTCCTCGGCGATACCGGGGCCATGTTCCTGGGATTTGCGATTGCCGCGGTGGCGGTTGATGGAACCCTGAAAAGCACAACGGCCATCGCCTTGGCCGTGCCGGTGCTGGCCCTGGGCCTTCCGATTTTCGACACCGCTTTCGCCATCCTGCGCCGCTTGGTGAATGGCCGTCCCATCGTTGCCGCCGACCGCAATCACATTCATCATCGGCTGATGGCAGCCGGCTTGAGTCAGCGCCAAGTGGTGGTCATCCTTTACTTGGTCAGCGTTTTCCTGGGACTGGCCGGCTTGGCGGTTGATTTTTCCAACGGGGCATGGACATTGGTGGGCCTGATGTTGGTGGGGTTGACTCTTGGGGCACATCGCTTGGGTGTGCTGGAGTTAAAGGACAAGGGACTGTCTGGTTGAATCAGGGGTCGCAACTCCAGGCTAAAATCATGGTCGTCTTCGGCGTCCGGCCCGAGGCCATCAAAATGGCTCCGGTGGTGGCCGCGCTGAAGGAGCGGCCTTTTTTTCGGACTGTGCTGACCGTTACCGCTCAACATCGCGAACTGTTGGACCAAGTCCTGCAACATTTCCGACTGGAGCCGGATTACGATTTGGATATCATGCGGGCTGGGCAAACGCTCTCGGATATCGCCGGCGCGGCTTTGCCCGGGCTGGACGCGGTGCTGACCGAAGAGAAGCCGGATCTGGTACTGGTGCATGGGGATACCTCCACCACCCTGTGGGGGGCTCTGGCTGCCTATTACCGGAAGGTTCCGTTGGGGCACGTGGAGGCCGGGTTACGGACGGGCAACAAGTATGCTCCTTTTCC
>JAJZBP010000034.1 GCA_021798855.1 Bacillota bacterium | reverse complement strand
GATCTGATTGCTTACATACCGGCGGCTTTCCGGAAACTTTGATCCCCGGTTTGACGCCCTCGGCAGTTCCCGTGCTATAAAGGAAGGGTTCGGTTGCGTACATGCGCCCGTCGCCTGAATCGTGGCGCAGGCGTCACCTGTGACGCCGAGGACCGTCGCCGAACCCCTGACGCCCAGTTCGCCGCCGGGGGCGGCTCCCGTGCTATAAAGGAGAACACTGCCCTTTTGGAAAAAGAAAACTTGCGCCCCACCTGGCTGGAAATCGACCTCCCGTCGGTTGCGGCCAACGTCGCTCTGCTCAAGGCCAGGTTGGCGCCGGCCACCGGGCTGATGGCCGTGGTCAAAGCCAACGCCTACGGACACGGAGCGGTCGAGGTGTCCCAAACGGCCCTGGCCGCCGGAGCGACCAGCTTGGGGGTTGCCCTGCCCGAGGAGGGGGCCACCCTGCGCCGGGCCGGGATCGGCGCCCCCATTCTCGTGCTTGGTCCGGCTTCGCCGGACCAAGCGGCCGTGGTAAGCGCGGCCAGTCTAACCCAAACCGTCTATTCCCACGCCTCGCTGGAAGCCATGTCCAAAGAGGGCGTGGCCGGGGGAAGACCCGTCGCCATCCAGGTGAAGGTGGACACCGGCATGGGCCGCTTGGGTGTGCGGCCGGACCAGGCCCTGGCCTTCCTGCGCCGGGTGGCCCACGATCCGGGTGTCCGGTTGGAGGGCGTCTTCACCCACCTGGCCCGGGCGGACGAACCGGACCCGGCGCCGACGCGCCGGCAATTGGCCATCCTGGAGCGGCTACGACGGGAGACGGCTCGAGCCGGTATCCCCGTTCCTGTGTGGCATGCCGCCAATTCGGCGGCAGCCTGGCGTTTTCCGGAGAGCCACCTGGATTTGGTGCGGGTGGGGATCGCCGTTTACGGCCTGGATCCCTTCCCGGGGTTTTCCGGCGACCTGCGTCCGGCCCTGACTTGGAAAACCAAAATTGCCTTTCTCAAAGAGGTGGAGGCCGGTACGCCTCTCAGTTACGGCGCCCTTTACCACACGCCGGATCGGGCGCGGATCGCCACTTTGCCCGTCGGTTATGCCGACGGGTACGCGCGCAGCCTTACCAACACCGGCCTGGTCCTGGTGGGCGGACGGCGGGTTCCCGTGGTGGGCCGGGTCTGCATGGACCAGTTGCTGGTGGATGTAACCGCGGTCCGGGATGTCCGAGAAGGGGACGAGGCCGTCCTCCTGGGAAACCAGGGCGACGAACGGATCACCGCTTCGGAGATGGCCGGCTGGCGGGGAACCGTCAACTACGAGGTGGTTTGCGCGATCTCGTCCCGGGTGCCCCGTACCTACCGGAAACGTTGAGGAAACGCCGGACGCCAAGGCGGTGGACGTGTCCGGCGCAGGCAGAATTGTTTCGGCGGCATACTATGTTAATTGTCCCGGTGCCGTTCAAGCCCGACTTGCGGCCGAAAAGGTTTTTTACCCATGACGGAGGGGTTCGGCTACGTACATGCGCCCGTCGCCTGGAGCGTGGCGCAGGCGTCACCTGTGACGCCGAGGACCGTCGGCGAACCCCTGACGCCCAGTTCGCCGCCGGGGGCGGCTCCCGTGCTATAAATTGTTGACTTTCCGGAACGGCAGGGAAGGTGAGATTCCGTGAATATTCGACGTGGCGACGTATTCTTCGCCGACTTGAGCCCGGTGGTTGGATCGGAGCAGGGCGGGGTGCGCCCGGTGTTGGTTCTCCAAAACGACATCGGTAACCGTTACAGCCCCACGGTCATCGTGGCCGCCATCACCTCTCAGGTCGACAAAACGAAACTGCCAATTCACGTGGAGATGGGCGCAAGCGACGGGTTGGAGAAAGAATCGGTGATCCTGCTGGAACAGATCAGGACTTTGGATAAAAAACGCCTGCGGGAGAAGGTCGCCCACCTGGATGATCCGGTCATGGCCCGGGTGGACGACGCTCTGGCGGTCAGCGTGGGCCTTAAGGAGATCTGACGGCGATGTTGAAGCAAGACCTGCCGGCGAAAAACCATGCCGCCAAGATCGGCATAACCTGCGGCCGGGAAAAAAATCACGACCGTTTGAACGAGGCTTATGCCCAAGCCGTTTGGGAAGCCGGAGGAATCCCCTTTCTCCTTCCGGCTTCCCCCGGCTCCGGCCGGGCCGAGTCCCACCTGGCGTTTCTTGACGGCCTGATCCTGTCCGGCGGTGGGGACTTGGACCCGATTCACTACGGGCAGGAGCCACAACCCGGCCTGGGAAGCATTTCGCCGGACCGGGATTCCCACGAACTGGCTTTGGCCCGCTTGAGCGTGGACTGGGCGATACCGGTTTTGGGGATCTGCCGGGGTATCCAGGTGCTCGCCGTGGCCTTGGGGGGGACCTTGCATCAAACCCTGCAAACCGGACTCAAGCATCGCCAGGACGCCCCGGAATGGTATCCCACCCACGAGGTCAAGGTCACGCCCGGGTCGAAACTGCGGGCCATCCTCGGCGAATCCGTCTTGCGGGTAAATTCCTACCATCACCAGGCGGTCGACCGAGTCCCCGCCGGCTTCTCGGCCACCGCCTTGGCCCACGACGGCTGCGTCGAGGGCATCGAAGCCGCGGACGGTCCCTGGGCCGTCGGGGTGCAGTGGCATCCCGAACTGATGGCCGGTCGCCATCCGTCCGCGGGCCGGCTTTTTCGCGCTTTGGTTGAGGATGCCTCAAAACGCAACCCCTGAAGCTGGATGGCGACCGGCCAAGGGCCGCGCGGACGGGAAAAACGTCCCGGATGGCGGTTGATGCCCGCCAATGGATGGGGGATCGCCGTCAAAATTGAGGACGGTAGCGCGGGCAGCCGAGGCGGCCACCGTGGAACTCCGGTTAAGAACAACCCGGGGGAGCGGGTGGAGGAGATGGGGGCGGTGCTCGGCCTGACACTTTAAGCGTTTCCTTCGTTAGGGAACGTTGCATGGATTTAGTGGATCTTTTTTTCGGCCATCGTGGTATAATATTCCGACTTCCGGACAATGTGCAAGGATTGGCCAAAACTCCTTTGGGAAACCAACAATGCCTCTTTTGCTTTCCTGAAGGAGGAAGCGGAAGACATTTATTCGATCACCGACGGAAAGCCTCTGGTGGAAAATGAGGAATGAAATCATCTTGGTTCCGTTTCCATTCGATGATTTAACTTCCATATAAATAATACACGCCTTTATTGAGATCCAACTATGAGCGTCTGCTGGAATTTTAGCGTGAAGCACAAGAACAGGAAGAAACCGCAAAGCGTTAATGGATGATATAATTTCCATTTCAGGGCACCGGCTGCCCGAAACGGGCGCAACCGACCGGATCGGGCGCTCCCGGACGGGCCATGACCTCGGCCCGGTAGCGACAGCCGCCGCGGCAGTCGCCCAGACTGGGGCAGGACGCGGGGCAGGCCAGGTCGGCCAGACCCACCTTGGGCAACTCCTCCCAGGCCCGGCGCAGGCCCTGCCCGACAGCCGGTCCGGGACCGCCGGCGTAAAAGCCGCATTTGACCAGGCGCCCGTCCACGTCCACCGCCGCCAGGTGGGAACCGCAGGCCAAGTCGCCTTCGGCGCCATGGGTGCCGCCGCCGAAGGCCAGGTCCAGGTAGGGCGCGGCCACCTGGGGAGGCACCTCGACCTGCGCCAACCGCCCGGCGGGGGTGGGCAGGTCCACGCTCCATTCCCGGATGCCGCGCTCCAAGAGCAACCGGCGCAAATCCTCCATCTCATCCAGGTTGCCGGCGTGGACCATGGTGGCCACGGCCACGTCCAGACCTTCCTCCCGCAGGAGATCGATGGCTTCCAGGGTCCGGCGAAAGTTGCCGGCGCCGCGCAGCAGGTCGTGGCCGGGAGCGAGGCCGTCCAGGCTGACCTGCACCTCCTGCACCCGCAGCCGCCGGACGGTTTCCCGGTCGAGGAGGCTCCCGTTCGACAGGAGAACCGAACGGTAGGCCCGGTCGGCCAGCAGATCGTTCAGTTCCCAAAAGCGGGGGTACAAAAGGGGTTCCCCGCCGGATAAAAGGAGGCGCAGCCCGCCGACCGTCTCGAAGTCGGCCACGATTCCCCGGAGAACCGGCCAGGGGAGGTCTTCCCGGCGCGCTTCCCCCAGGTAGCAGTGGCGGCAGCTCAGGTTGCAGCGGGCCGTCAGGTGAACCTCCAGGTAGCGCAGGGAGGGGGAGGGCGCCCGTACGGGAAGCGGGGAACGGGCCGGTGGACCGGTCTCCACCAGGAGCCCCTCTTCCAGGCAAAAGCGGGTGAAGTCAACCTCACCCCCCCCCGCGCCGGTCCGACAACGGTCGAGGTGGGCGAAGGCCTCGTCGTTCAGTTCGTACAGCTCGTCGGTGCGCCGGTTGTAGACGAAGGGCTGCTCCAGGGGTTTCAAAAAGGCGTCCGCGGCCAGGTAGAGGCGGCCAACCTCAGTCCCGGACGGCACGCACCAGGTCCTCGGGACGCAGGATTTTTTTTTGCAAGAGCCGGTATAGTAGCGAAAAGGAGCCGCACTCCAGTTCTTCGTCCTCCCCTTCCTTGTAAAAGGGGCAGTCGCCGCAGAGAAGGGCCGTGGAGCCTTCCTTGGAGAGGCAGTATTCCAAGTTATCCGACCGGAAATGTTGGGCTTTGGCCAAGAGTCGGGGGAACGAGTGTTCTTCGTTTGCTGCCATGCCGTTTTGGGCCTCCCTACGTTCTTTGCTTTCGACGCATCCGGCGGGAAGGGATCGATCCGCTCGAAAGCGTATTCTTTATTTCATTCGGTAAAACCTGCAAGCGGAGGAAGGAGAAAGGTTTTTGGCGCAGGCTTACGTCGGAGGCGAGGTCCACACCGGGACGGGTGAGGTTTTCCCGGAAGGCACCGTGCTGGTTCAAGACGGCCGCATCCTGGCGGTCGGTCCGGCGGACCGGGTCACCGTCCCCGCCGGTTGGGAGGTGGTCGAGGCGCACGGCCGGGTGGTCACCCCGGGGTTGATCGACGCCCACACCCACGCGGGCATCTGGGAGGAGGGGGTGGGGGAGGAAGGCGACGACGTCAACGAAACCACCGACCCGGTCACCCCCCACCTGCGGGTCATCGACGGGATCAATCCCGCCGACCGGGCTTTCGCCGACGCCCTGACCGCGGGAATCACCACCGTTTTTTGCACCCAGGGCAGCGCCAACGTCCTCGGCGGGGAGGGCGCCACCCTGCGCACCTGGGGCCGAACGGTGGAGGAGATGGTCCTGAAGGCCCCCGCCGGACTGAAGGCCGCCCTGGGGGAAAACCCCAAGCGGATCTACGGGCGGGAGAAAAAGCGCCCCGCGACCCGTCCGGGGATCGCCGCCATTATGCGGGAATCCCTGGTGGCCGGCCAAAACTACCTGGCCAAACGGGAAAAAAACGCGGTCGAACGCGACCTGAAAATGGAGAGCATCGGCCGGGTGCTGCGGGGGGAAATCCCCCTGCGGCTCCACGCCCACCGGGCCGATGACATCTGTACCGGCCTGCGGATCGCCGAGGAGTTCTCCCTGCGCCTTTGCCTGGAGCATTGCACCGAGGGTCACCTGGTCGCCGCCGAATTGGCGGCCAGGAAGATCCCGGCGGTGGTCGGGCCGGGACTGACGGCCAGGGTTAAGGTTGAGTTGCGGGGCAAGGACCTGGCCACGGCCGGGATTCTGCATCGGGCGGGGGTCAAGGTGGCCATCACCACCGACCATCCTGTGCTGCCTCTTGAGTTTCTGCGGCTTTTGGCCGCTCTCACGGCTGGGGAGGGCCTGGAGGAAGAAGCCGCCCTATGCGCCATCACCGGCCACGCCGCCGAGATCTGCGGCGTGGGGGACCGGGTCGGCACCCTGGAACCCGGGAAGGAGGCGGACCTGGTGGTCTGGGACCAGCATCCCTTCCGCCCGGCGGCCAAGGCGGCCCTGGTTTTGGTGGCGGGGAGGCCGGTGGCGGGAAGCCGGGCTGTGGGGATGCCGCCGGGCGGAAAGGCGGGTAGCCCGATCGGCGGGCGGAAGCCGGACGGGGAGACGTTCCGATGATCGTCGTGCTGGGCAGCCTGAACCAAGACCTGGTGTTCGGTCTCTCCCGCTTTCCTCAAGCCGGCGAGACCATGACCGGCGACTGGTTCGCCCTGCACCACGGGGGGAAGGGCGCCAACCAGGCCGTGGCCGCCGCCCGCCTGGGGGCGAAGGTGGCCATGGTGGGCAGGGTCGGCGACGATCCCTTCGGGCGGGGTCTCTCGGCGGCCCTGGAGGCCGAGGGCGTGGGGGTGGATCTGCTGGAGACCGACGGCGCGGCGCCCACGGGGGTGGCCCTGGTGGCGGTGGAGCCCGGGGGGGAAAACCGGATCGTGGTCGTTCCCGGCGCCAACGGGCGGGTCACGCCGGAACAGGTCAGGCGGGCGGAAGGGGCCATCGCCCGGGCGGATGTCCTGCTTTTGCAACTGGAAATCCCCCTGGAGGCGGTGGCTGCGGCGCTGGCGGTGGCCAGGGCGCACGGAACCAGGGTCATCCTGGACCCGGCTCCGCCGCGGGAATTGCCGCGGGCCATCCTGGAGGCGGTGGACGTGCTCACGCCCAACGAGTTGGAGGGCGGGATCTTGAGTGGGGTGGAGGGCGGCGGGCGGGAAGGGGCCGCGCGCGCGGCCGAAACTTTGCTGCGCCGGGGGGCCGGAACCGTGATCCTGAAGCTGGGCGCCGCCGGATGCCTCCTGGCCACGGCGTCCGGGGTGCGCCTCTTCCCCGGCGAACGGGTGCCCACCGTGGATACGACGGCGGCGGGCGACGCCTTCGCCGGGGCTTTGGGCGTGTTCTTGGACGCCGGGGAACCCCTGGAGGAGGCCATCGTCTTCGCCAACCGGGTGGGAGCCCTGGCCACCACGGTGGCCGGCGCCCAGGAATCCCTGCCCACCCGGGCGGCGGTCGAGTCCTACCCTTGGGCCCAAGCGGGTGGTGGCGACTTTTGAAGAAGATCTCCTTGCTCCTGGACATGGATCCGGGACACGACGACGCGGTGGCTCTCCTGGCGGCCCTGGCCCATCCCGGCTGCCGCATCCTGGCGGTGACCACCGTGGCCGGCAACACCGCGGTGGAAAACACCTGCGCCAACGCCCGCCGGATCATGACCCTGGCCGGGCGCACCGGCGTGCCGGTGGCGGCGGGGGCTTCCCGCCCCCTGTCCGGGCGTCCGGTGACGGCGGAAAACGTCCACGGCAGGACCGGCTTGGAAGGGGCCAACCTGCCCGAACCAGCCTTCGCCGCCGTCCCCGATTTCGCTCCGGAGCTGATCGTGCGCCGACTGCGGGGAAGCTCCCAACCGGTGACCCTGGTGGCCACCGCTCCGCTGACCAACATCGCCCTGGCCCTGTTGCGCGACCGGGAGGCCTTCCACCGGGTCGAACGGCTGGTGATCATGGGCGGGGCCGCCGGGGAGGGCAACGTGACGCCGGCGGCGGAATTCAACGTCTACGCCGATCCGGAGGCGGCCGGGATCGTCTTAGGCGCGGGGTTGCCCCTTTTCATGGTCGGCCTGGACGTCACCCACCAGGCGATCATGACCGGAAAGGACATTGAGACCATGAGGGGACTGGGCGGGGACGTGGGCGCCGCGGTGGCCGGATTGCTCGATTTCTACCGCGGCCATTACGACCGGGTTTACGCTTGGGGCGGTGTTCCCCTCCACGACGCCTGCGCGGTGGCCGAGGCCCTTTGCCCCGGGATCGTGACCTTTTCGCCCATGGCGGTCGAGGTGGAAACCCGCGGCGAATTCACCAGGGGACGGACGGTCTGTGACCGTTGGGGCGTCACCGGCAAACCGGCCAACGCGGCGGTGGCCACCGGAATCAGGATCGGGGCGCTCAAAAAATTCATCTTTGAAGCCCTGGGACGGTTTCCCTTGCCTTCGCCGCCGCGCTGACCGACGCGTCGGCCGAATCATACGCCGGTAAAACAAGGCATAAATATGTAACGACCCGGGCCGCAATCCGGCGAGACGCGGGAAAAAGGGCGAAAAGTGACGCAACCAGGCGGAAGGATTGTCGCCCTGAACTGTAGAAATACTACAACGGAACTCAGGGGCCGCAGGTTGATCCGTTGTGAAAGGCAGGTACGATGCTTGGCCACATTGGTTGATCACCCCCAGACACCTCCAACCTGTTCCCGCCGGAGATCAGCGGCGATGGTGGATCCGGCCGTCAAAAAAGTCCTGGCGGAGTTCGAAGGCAACTTCGGGTATACCTTCTTTTTCCTCTGCCTGGGAAACGCGCCCGGATGCGGCTTGGGTGAGAACGGATCGGCCGGTTTCACCTCCTTCGAGGAGATCGCCATCACCAAGGCCATGCGTGGTCGTTGGGGTGCTTTGGGCCGGGAAGAGGACTGATCGATGGCCTGCCCTCCCGTTCCCATCAACCCGGTCGCGGCGCAGCACCTGGGTAAAGGTACCCTTTATTGGTTCGACTTCGGTAGCGGGCCGGGGAAACGCCCGGTTCTGGTGGTCAGCCGCTACCGCCCCGGGAGCAACCAGGTGACCATCGCTCCCCTGACGGACCTGGACAACGTTCAGGATTCCGCCACCAACACGATGAAATATCCTTACCACGCCAGGATCGACCGGGCGGATTGCAAGGGCCCCCTGGGTCTGGACATAGATTCGGCAGTCAAGCTGGATCAGCTTTACACCATCGAGCGGGACGACCTTTGGGAAGAATGGTACATAGGCGAAGTGAGCGTGGTGGCGCGGGCTCGGGTTGACCTGGCCCTGATCTACGCGCTGGATTTGGAGACCTTCATGGGAGAACTGATGAAAAGCGCCCTGCAGGAAAAAATGGCCGATTATCAGCAGCACTTTTCTCGGCGCTGACTCAAGCGAAATGGGGCTAGGGATTGCCGGTGGGGTGGCTGGAGGTTTTCGTCTTTCTCCTCGGTTTGGTCGGCGGCAGTTTTTTGAACGTGGTGGCTTGGCGGATTCCTCGCCGGGAATCCCTGGTTAAGCCGGGTTCCCACTGTCCGGAATGCGGGCACCCCTTGGGCTCGCTTGAGTTGATCCCGGTGGCCGGTTTTCTGTGGTTGCGCGGACGTTGCCGCCATTGCGGCGCGCGGATACCCCCGCGCTATCCGCTGTTGGAACTGGCCACGGCGACGCTCTTTCTGCTCCTTTTTTGGAAATTCGGTCCGACCGGCACCGCCCTTTTTTACGCCTGTCTGGTGTTGGTTTTGCTGGCCACCACCTGCACCGACCTGATGGTCCGACTGATCCCCAACCGCATCTTATTGGCCGGTCTGGCCGCCGGTCTGGCGCTCCTGGCCGTCTTCCGGCCGGAAAGCTGGCTGGACGCAGGCATCGGCCTGTTGGTCGGGGGCGGGCTGTCCCTCTTGGCTGCGGAAATTTCCCGGGGCGGCCTGGGTTACGGCGACGTCAAGCTGTCCGGGGTGATCGGTTTTTTTCTCGGCTGGCCAAACGAACTGGCGGCCCTTTTCCTGGCCGTGCTTTCCGGGGCGGCGGTCGGACTGGGCCTGGTGCTGGCCGGGGTGAAAACACGCAAGGATTACATCCCCTTCGGACCTTTTCTGGCGCTTGGCGCCCTGATCGGCCTCTTTTGGGGACAGGCCCTCATCCACTGGTACCTGAGTCTGGTAACCGGATGAGCGCCGGTTGTGCGCCCGGTGTGGCACGGGAACCGGGCTCCGGAGACTTGAGCGACGGGCCAATGCACGCAGGCCAAACCTTCCAACCGACCGAAAGGAGCGGGAAGATTACTTGCGCTGGTTGACGGCGGGCGAATCCCACGGCCGGGGCCTTCTGTCCATCCTGGAAGGGTTTCCGTCCGGAATTCCCGTATCCGCCACGGGGATCGACGCGGAGTTGGCGCGGCGCCAAGCCGGATTCGGGCGGGGCGGCCGGATGAAAATAGAAAAAGACCGAGTTCAGATCTTGGCCGGGATCCGGCATGGGTTCACCCTCGGCAGTCCCATCGGCCTGTTGATCCCAAACCGGGATTGGGACAATTGGCAAGAAGAGATGAGCCCCGAGCCGGGCGGGGTTTCCAAACGGGTCGTCACGCGCCCCCGTCCGGGCCACGCCGACCTGGCGGGAGCCATGAAATACGCCAGGCGCGACCTGCGGGACATTCTGGAACGGTCGAGCGCCAGGGAGACGGCCGCCAAGGTCGCCTTGGGGGCTTGCGCCAAGGCCCTGCTATTGCTTTTCGGGATCGAAGTTCAGGGGATGGTGCGTCAAATCGGCGAGGTTCGACTGGCGACCGGCGAAAGCCCGGACGACTGGGCGGCGCGGGCGGAGGAGTCCCCGGTGCGCTGCCCGGATTTGGACGCGTCGAGCCGGATGACGGCGGACATCGAAACCGCCCGGACCAAGGGCGACACCCTGGGCGGGGTTTTCGAGATCCGCGTCCTTGGTTGTCCGCCGGGGCTGGGCAGTCACGTCCAGGCCGATCGCCGTTTGGACGGACGTTTGGCGGCAGCCCTGATGAGCATCCCCGCCATCAAGGGGGTGGAAATCGGTTTGGGATTCGCCGCCGCCGCCGCCCCCGGCTCTTTAGTCCATGACCCCATCGGTTACGACCCGCAAAGGGGCTTTTTCCGCCCGTCCAACCGGGCCGGCGGCGTGGAGGGGGGAATCACCAACGGCGAGGAACTGGTTCTCCGCGCCGCGATGAAACCCATCCCAACCCTGATGCACCCCTTGCCCAGCGTCGACCTGCAAAGCAAGGAACCGGACAGGGCCGCGGTTGAACGATCCGACGTTTGCGCCGTGCCGGCGGCGTCCGTCGTCGGCGAGGCCGCGGTGGCCTTGGAAGTCGCCGCCGCCTTCCTGGACAAATTCGGCGGCGACAGCCGGGAGGAAATCGAGGCCAATTACGCCGCCTACCGGCGGTCGGTGCGCAACTTTTAGCGGAAAGCAGGGGTAGGTTTGAAAATCGTCCTGATCGGCTTCATGGGAGCCGGGAAGACCGCGGTCGGGGAACGGTTGGCCCGCCGCTTGGGATGGCCGCTTCTGGACGTGGACCAACGAATCGAGGAGGAAACCGGACAGACCATCGGGGAAATCTTCAACACCCGGGGCGAGGAGGAGTTTCGCCGCCTGGAAGCGGCACAGATTGCGCGTTCGAGCCGGGATGGAGAAATGGTCCTCACCACCGGCGGCGGAGCCGTGCTCAACCCCGACAGCGTCCGGCGATTGCGGGAAGAAGGAATCGTCTATTGGCTGCGGACTTCCCCCGCCGAACTGGTCCAGCGCCTGGGAGGCAGGGAACTCGCCAACCGCCCCCTCCTGACCGATGACCCTTCCCGCATAGCCGAACTGTCGGCCGCCAGGGAGGAATTCTACCGTCAGGCCGCCCACCTGGTGGTGGATACGGACGGCAGGACCCCGGACGAGGTGGCCGCCGCGATCATCGCCGACCTGCCCTGGCCGCGGGAGGTTCGGGTTGAATTGAAAGAACGGGCTTATCCCATCCACATCGGCTACACCCTGATGGCCCGGGTGGGCGAGATCCTGGGAAAACTCCTTCGTCCCGGCCCCGCTCTCCTGATCACCTCCAGGCCTCTGGAGGCCATGTTCGGCCTGCAGGCGGCTTCCCGTCTCCAAGCCGCCGGGTGGCGGATCAAAACCGCCGTCTTGCCGGACGGGGAGGCGGCCAAGTCCCTGTCGGAAGTGGAGAAACTTTACGGCGCCTGCCTGGAGGCCGGTTTGGGGAGGGACGGACTGATCGTCGCCCTGGGCGGGGGCACCGTCGGCGACGCGGCCGGTTTCGTTGCCGCCACCTACCTGCGGGGCATCGACTATGTCCACGTCTCCACCACCTTGGTGGCTCAGGTCGACTCGAGCATCGGCGGAAAGACGGGAGTGAACCTTCCCACCGGCAAGAACCTGGTCGGCTCCTTCCACCAACCGCGGGCGGTGGTGGCGGACACGGGCGCCCTCGCCACCCTTCCCGAGAGGGAACGGCGGTCCGGCTTGGCCGAAGTCCTGAAAACCGGGCTCCTGGCTTCGCCACCCTTGGTGGACCTCCTGGAGGATCAACCGGCGGAAGTGGAAGCGTTGAAGGGGCCGCACATCCCCTGGATGGTCGAGGAAAACTGTCGGATTAAGGCGGCGGTGGTGGCGGAAGACGAAAGGGAAGGCGGCCGGAGGGCTATTTTGAATCTCGGGCACACCGTTGGCCACGCGTTGGAGGCAGCCACCGGTTACAGCCGTTACACCCACGGAGAGGCGGTGGCCGTCGGCCTGGTGGCGGCCAGCCAAATCTCCCGGCGCCTGGGTCTCCTGTCCGCCGGGGACGGCGAACGGATTGCCGAGATTCTGGCTCGGTTGGGACTGCCGGTGCGCCTGCCGCCCCTGAGTTGGGAAAGCCTCAAGGAACCCCTGGCCAGGGATAAGAAGATTCGGCAGGGCAAATGGCGTTTCGTCCTCCTTTCCCGCCGGCCGAATCGCGGGGGGGACGATCCCGGGTTTGAACCGATGCTCCGGGACGACGTTCCCGAAAGCCTGGTGCGGGAGGTGCTGGTAGCCCTGGGGGCGACGCCGGATTAGGACAAGGGGGGGTGGGCCGTTTGCCCAAACTGACCCTAACCCTGGATGAGCCAGTTTCCTCCGAACTTCGGAAACTGGCCCGGGCTTGGGGAACGAGTCCCGAAGACGTCCTGACCCGTTTGTTGCCGGCGAGGGGGGAAACGGTCCCTCCCGGCGGTTTGTGCGACCTGACTCGCCGGGAGTTGCAAGTTCTGGACCTGATGGTTGCCGGGGAAAAAAACACCGGGATCGCCAGGCTGCTCTGCCTGAGCGACAAAACGGTGAAAAATCACGTCCATAACATCCTGGGGAAATTGAAGGTCAACGGGCGAACTCAAGCCGCGGTGCTCACCACCAAGCTGAGGGGGGCAGGTTTGGACCCGGGCGGTAACGGAGGCCGAGTTTCCTGAC
>JAJZBP010000033.1 GCA_021798855.1 Bacillota bacterium | reverse complement strand
GGCGGAAGCCACCAGGGGCGAGGCCAGGAAAATCATAACTGCGGCGGCCAGGCCGGCCAGAAAGCGTATGCGGGCCAGACGTTTGCGGTGGAGACGGCGGTCACGGCGTGATTCTTGCATAGATGTAGGATTCTACTTGGGCTGGGAGGATATACCTTGGCGAGGGGCCGGTTTCATTTAACCGAAGTCATCAAGTACCACCAGGGGGCCATCCTGGCCGACCAGCGCCTGGGACGGGTGCCGGACCCCTACCTCCAGGCGGCTTTGGACGATGCCAGGGAACTGCGGGACCAGTTGGCCAGGAGCCAAGTTCGGATCTTTCAGTACCACCTGGGAGTCACCATCTGGGCTGATTCCCTGGAGGAACTAAACCGGCAGACGGGACTCCTGGAGAATGAACTAGGGATCTGGTGATTAATAGGGGCTAAAAAACGGGATATTGGCCTTGGGAGACGGAAATTCCGGTTATTGGGGCATTTTTCTGGTTTTCAACCCGGACTTTATGGTAATTTCCCCGGTTTATTCCCCTTTTTTGGGGTTAACCGGTCCGATGGGCAGACGGGTGTGTGAATGTCAATCAAAAAGGGGACCACATTATGTAGCCTTTGACCAAAATAGACCGTATTCAGGTACATGGTCAGAAGTTGGTTTTTGATAAAGGTGGAGGATTCGACTTAGGCAGGGAGGATATACCTTGCGGAGCGGGCCGTGGCCGAGTTGGATGCCGGTGTCTTTATTGTGGAAGTTTGTCGGACGAAAATTAGCAAATTTGCAAAAATATTGCTTGACTTTCAGGGGGGCTGCTATATAGTAAATATTAGCAATGGACGCTGGAATATAAGGAAATCAAATTCAAGTCGTTTTCCCGAAACGCAAGAACCAGCCAGAAATCTGAAGGAGGAAGAAGAAAAATGAAGAAGTATCTTTTTTGGAAAGTTGCCATGTTCCTAAGTGCCACAATTATTGTTTTAGCACCTGCCCTGCCATCTTTTGCAGCTTCTACGACATCCTTACCTATGTCAACGGGTAATGTAGCTCCTTTGGTGCCAGTTTCTAATTCGTCAACATCAAGCAAAGTTTCACCTCTAACCACTGCATCTGGTAATTGTGGGTCACTACAAATGACTACCTTTAGCAATGCTGGAGTGTTTTATAGCTCGTGGAGTGGCTCAAGTTTAACGGGCGAATGTGGTAACATTATAGCATGGGAACTTTATGTCGATGTACACGAAGGAAGCACCACTGGCCCAATTGTGGAAACCATACCGCAATGGGGAGGTCCAACTGATGTGACTACTATATCGGGTCAAACTGAAACAGGCGGGTTGATTAAAGGTCAAAAGTATTGTTCAGTTCTTACCGGTAATGTCTTTTTACAAGATACAATGGCTTCAAGCTATAATCCATGGGATTGTGCCATATACTAAACCCTATAAAGCGCTGGAGTGGGGCTTGATAATCATCGCTCTTTGGCAAGAGGAATTAATTGTATTTATATGTTAGCACTTTGTAACATATAAATACTTTTCTTATTTAAGATATCGGGCTGGGTCCGTCTTAATTAAAGAAAGGGGTTGTACTTTAATCGTGGGGCCAATTCGTTTAATCGTCCAAACCCCGGAAGATCTAAATTGTCTTTGGTATTTAGGTCAAATCCTGGGCATAAATCTCATATCACATGGAGCTACAATTGAACCAAATGATAATCAATTGGCAGAACAGTGGCTAATCTACCTTCGGCAATTACTATCGGAATATACCAGCATTCCACAAGATATATTTCACAATTCACAGCTAAAAAGAGAATTACAAAACATATGGGAAGGATGGCTTGAACATAGAATAACTGCTCTTACAGAAAACAAAAGGCCGACAGGTCTTGGTGACGAACTTCGGATGTGGCTTCGAAGCACGAGAGGAATAATAGATACCTGGCTATTCGAGGAGACTTTAGTTTTCCTTGAAGGTTGGTGGGGATCTTTGTTTGGAGGGAAAATAGCCGCAATATTTTGGGAGCAAGAGGTCAGTAAAAAACTTCTTGAAACACCAGGAATACTAAGCAACCACCAAATTCATTTTGCGGATATAGTGGGCACGGAAGATTCCTTTGTAGTCCAGAACTCCTATATTATCTTGGGAGTATGTGCAATATTAAAAAATCGTAATTAACATATTGGGTCCCCGGTTATCGTGGAATAACTCACCTAACTTGCGTTAGGTACACAAAAAAAGTCATTCCATGAAACACTCCAACAAGGATGCTTCTTTGGGTGGGTCGTGTCCGATTTGGTTCCCGATTCAGGCTTGCAGAACCACAAAATGTGACCATGTACCATAACAGACGGTGTTCAGGTACACGGCCAGAAGCTGGTTCTTGGAATAGGTGGCGGTGAGTTTCAGAGCCAGCACCGCCTCCACCAGCTTGCGCCAGAAACTTTTCTCCGAACTCAGGTAGACGTTCTTAACCAGTTGTTGGGTCAGGGTGCTGCCGCCCTGGGCCAGGCTACCCGTGCGGATGTCGGTGTAGGCTGCGCGGGCGATGGATGTGAGGTTGACTCCGTCGTTGTGGTAAAAGGAAGCGTCTTCGGTGGCGATGAGGGCATCCTTGACCGTCGCCGGCACCTGGGTCAGGGCCACTTCCTGTTGGTTGACTTCGGAAAGGCGCCCGATGAAGCTCCCCTTGGCGTCATAGAAGGTCGAGGATCGATCGATGCGGGGAGCCGGGAAAGGCACGACGGCGGAAGCCACCAGGGGCGAGGCCAGGAAAATCATAACTGCGGCGGCCAGGCCGGCCAGAAAGCGTATGCGGGCCAGACGTTTGCGGTGGAGACGGCGGGAACGGCGGGATTCCAGTGGCGACAACCTCCTCCGGCATGGGATGACACAATGCTTAATTTCTGCCGGGCAAGAGGAAGGTATACATGATTCCACTGCGAAAAGCCCGATTCGCCCAAGACACCACTCAATAACTGCTGTAATAGTTTTACAATCGCGAAATAACTAGCATATATTGTATAAGCGGCAAGTATTCGGTGAACCCGGTGCGCCGGTGAAAGCCGGCTATTTCTAGCGGGTGGAATTCCCGTCCCCGAAAGGGTTAGGCACCCACGGGGGACCGAGCCTTGGAGAGGTGTTCCGCGAGGGCATCGTTTAAGCGTAGGCAGGGCGACAACCAGGCCGCAATCCGTAAGGATGAGGGGATTGAGCCTCGAAACCGATCAGACCGAGGGCCGACGGTGTCGGGTTGCCGGAAGGCTATAGTAGGCGCTCGTTATGGCGAGAGCGTTGGAGACCTCGGCGGGGGCAAAGACCGCGGCACGGTGGGAAAACGAAGCAGCACGGAAACCGGGAGACCTCTCGGTGTCGCGGGAGCGTATGCCAACTGCAAGGCAGCAGCCGAAGGGAGGCAAAAGCATCGAGAGGGGTCAGACTCACCTATAGTACTCCGAGCGAGGGAGAGCCTCGTAAGGGGTGCGCGGGACGGCGGTCACAGCGTTTCGGGGAGGCATTCGCCCCACGCAGAGGAGGAATTACGAATGACAACCGAACTGGAACGCATCTTCAGTCGGGCCAAGGCGGAACCGAAGATAAGGTTCACCGCGTTGGCGCATCACCTGTCGGTAGAGTTTCTGTCAGGCATCTGGCGGCTCCTGAACAAGAAAGGAACGGCGGGCGTAGACGGCGTCAGCAGGAAAGCTTATGAAGAGAACCTGTATGGAAACCTGGAGCGGTTGGTGGCGGAAATGAAGGCTGGCTACTACCACGCACCGCCGGTGCGCCGGGTGTACATTCCCAAAGCAGGGAATCCTCAGAAACGTCGTCCTTTAGGCATCCCAACGGTGGAGGACCGGCTGCTTCAGGCGGCGGTAGCCCAGATTCTCGGAGCTGTCTACGAAGCTGACTTCCTGGATTGCGCATATGGGTTTCGTCCGGGGCGCACGGCTCACCAAGCCGTGGCGGAACTGCGCCGCGAAGTGACCTTTGGGAAGGTTCAATGGATCTACGAAGCCGATATTCGTGGCTTTTTCGATCACTTGGATCATGGCTGGCTTATGCGGATGCTGGAACAGCGTGTTGCCGACCCCTGGATACTCCGCCCAATCCGTAAATGGCTGAAGGCGGGGATATTCGAACGGGGAGCCATCACTGAACCCACGGAAGGAAGCCCCCAAGGCGGTCCCATTTCGCCAATGCTGGCGAACGTCTACCTGCATTATGCGCTGGACCTTTGGTTTGAGCGAATGGTGAGGCCACGATGCCGGGGAGAAGCGAAACCAATACGCTTCGCCGACGACTTTCTGGTACTTTTCAGCAATGAGGCGGATGCACGAGCTTTTGCCGATGTACTTCCTAAGCGCATGGCGAAGTTCGGGCTGAATCTGGCGGAAGAGAAAACGAGGCTAATCCCTTTTGGACGCACTTCATGGCGTCCAGGAGAAAGCCACCCGCACCACTTCGACTTCCTGGGCTTCCGACACCATCTGGGAAGGGACCGGAAAGGCCGAATGGCCGTAATCCGCATCCCGTGTCCCAAAAGCGTTCGGAAGTTCCTGGCCGGGGTAAAGGAGTGGTTGCGACGCCACCGGCACGAACCGGGATGGCTGCAAAGTGCGTTACTGGTAGCGAAGCTACGAGGTTTTTACCAATACTTCGCCCTATGGCACACCACGAGGAAACTCGAGGCTGTACGGAAGGAAGTTGAGAAGTATTGGGTAAGGAGCCTCAACGGACGTAGCCAAAAAGGGAAAAAGGCATGGGGGGAATGGAATCTCAAACCGTGGTTCCGGTTGCCGAAGCCGAGGATGCTCCACCGAACAGTATGACCAACCGAAGAGTGACCGGGGAGCCCGGTGCGGGAAATCCGCACGCCGGGTTCTGCGGGGGTAGGCGGCACAAGGAGGCCAAGCCGGTTCAACAAGGAGACCGCCCCGAAAGAGGCGGAAACAGGGAGTTGCTATGGCTAACGCGCCGAGGCCGACCTTCTACCTGCTTAGGTCCAGATGCAGCCGGGATAGTCCGAGTCCGGCCACGGGTGACACAATACTTGAAAAGGAGGGAGCCTTGCCCCAAATAAGGGCCGACGGTCCTCGGGGCGTAAACGCCCCTGCGCCCCGAGGACCGTCGGCCGGGTTTGGGACCTGATCTCCAACAGCTTTAGATTTCCTTGACCGTAAATATCGTTAAAAACGGTAAGCCGGCTTAGGCTATCAACGAAGTTAGTTTTCCCGGCGGGTTCACCGAATGTTTACCAGAAGCCGAATAAGCTTGCGGGTTTACGCAGCAGAATCATACATTGGAATAGTTCCGAAAGTGGAAAGAACGTTTCTTACTCGGACAATGCCGGCAGGAAGCCGGCGTGCAAGTTCCCTGCCGGCGTAGGGCTGCCTGCTTCCCGGGTAAGCCGGCGTACAAGCCCCCTTCGCGGCCGTTCGCGGCGTCCCGAGGTGATTGCGCCAAATCATCAAGCGAAAAACCTTGTCAATAATTCTCAGTTGCGTTATTATGAAAAGTAGCTAACCGGGAAGAATCGGCGACGGGAGGGTTTGACTGTGCCGTCCACGGGATTTAACGGAGATGTTTACCGGCTGACCCATGAAAACGTCAATTTCAACGTACCCAAGGCCACGCCTGGGGCATATGTCCTCGGACACCGCAAAGACGGTGCCCTGATTGTCGACTATGTCGGACGTTCGGACAACGACCTGCGGGAGCGTTTATTGCTGCACGCCGGGGAGAAAAAATACGAGCGTTTCAAGTTCAAGGTTTTCGGGACGGTGGAAGAGGCATTCGCCAAGGAATGCCAGTTGTGGCACGACTTTGGGGAAGCCCAATTCCTGGCCAATGAAAACCATCCGGCGCCGCCCAAGGGTCTGGGTGTTGTGTGCCCCGTCTGCCGGGAGAACCGCTGAACCTGCTCCGCGCCAAAAAAGAACCGCGCGGCGTAGCCGCGCAAAACGGTTGTCTTGCGCGGCGGCGGGCCGGCGAACGGGGAGGTCTAATTCCGCAAGGTGAGGTCGGGTGGCATGGGTTTGCCGGTGACCCGCCGCCGGGAAAGGGCGACCAGCGCGGCGAGCAGGGCAAGCGTGGCGGGGACGGCTGGGGAAAGCGAATGGAGAGAGTTCCCGTTTGGTGGGGTATGGCCATCTCTTTGGTCCGCAGCAGGGGCTTTGTGCCGGGAACTGTCCGCCCCCGCCGGGGGCAACACTCCCACGGACGGCTTTTCCGGCGAGATTTCCCCAGCGCCGGGTGCGCCGCCCACGATCAGGCCGAAGGCCGTCGGCCCGATGAAGAGGAGTTCCTCGAAAGTGTTGTCGGAAGTAAACACTTGTGTAACATTCACCGACGGTTCGAGCAATAGTTCGGATTGGGCGTTCGTGGGGAGGGTGAGGACGATCTCCGAGGCCAGACCTTCGATCCCGGTGGAGCCGGCGTCGATGGGGATGAGGAGGGGCCGTCCGGCGGGAACCATCATCTTTTTCTCGAAACGCACCTCTTTGGTGAATCCGCCGGAGGGAAGACTGTTGATGGTGACGTTGGCGAGTTGATCGTGGGCGGTGGTGTTGTTCAGCACTATGTTGACTTTGGGGAGGATGGCGGCGACACCCTGAGGGACGTCGAACATCCCGTTGGTGACGGTTACGGCGCTGGGAATTGGGGTCGGCGTGGAGCTTTGCCCGGCGGTTTCCGTCGCCCCCGAGAAGGCCAAAGCGCCCGTGGACACATAGAAGACCGGACGGGTGGCCCCATCGGCGACGAAGGTCTCAAAGATGACCAGCGACGGAGCGGTGGCCATGGCTTGGGTCAAGTCGGTGAAACCGAAGACCACCTCCAGGGTGTCCCCCGGGAAATTGCCGGCGTTGATGTCGACCACGCCCACTCCTGCGACCGGCGCGGTGATTCCGCCGTTTTGCACAAGCGTCTTGCCGCTGTCGGTCAACCGCCACAACTCATAGGTCACGGTTTGGATCATGGTGCTGAAGTTGCTCACGAAAAGGTGCATGGTCAAGGGGTTGGACGTCGGTGGGGGATCGTTGATCACCGACGAAAGGCTGAAAAAACCGCTGGTCTGCCTTACCGGAAAGCCCACCTGCGCGGCGCTCGGACTGGACAAGGGTGACCCTCCCTGCTTTCGTTTTGTTAAACAGGTTATGAGAGGGGAACCCAGGTTGCTTCTCATTGAAAGAAGGGTTCGTTTGCGTACCTGCGTCCGTCGCTTGCAGCGTGGCGCAAGTGGCCGCGCTGCCGAGGGCCGTCGTCGAACCCTTTGACGCCCAGTTAGCCACCGGGGGTGGCTCCCGTGCTATAGTTGATGTCAAATTCCGCCGGATGTCAGGCCCATAGGGGGAGGGAGGCCAGGAGCAGGAGGGCCAGGACGGCCAGGATGGCCAGGAAACGGCGGTAATTGCGGAAGAACTTTAAGAATTTGTTTTTTTTCATTGGGTTTTCAACCTCCTCCCGGAAGTATCCCGGTCGCCGGTTGCATCGGAGGTCCGGGTGGTTCCCCCCGCGGGTGACCCCGGCTTCGGGAACGGGGGGCGTTGGGCGGCGGGCGGTGGTTCCGGGCTCCAAAGCTAAAGCTCTCCGGGGGGGTGGGCCAGCCATTCCCTGACCACCAATTCGGAAGCGCCGCTGGTGGCCAGCGGATCCCGATCGGCCACGGCCTGAGCTTCCAGCGGGTCGGTGGCGCGAAGGAGATAGGCTCCGCCCGTTCCGTCGCCGAAGGGACCGCTCAGTTCCAGGATCCGTTGCCGGGCCAATTCCCGCAGGAAGCGATGATGCTCAGGCAGGACCTCCTCCCGAAACGCGGGTTTGCGTCTGGTTAGAACCAAAAACAAAGCCATTTTCCGACCTCCATTCTGCGAAACCCCAGAAAACCAATTCGCCCTTGGCCGTCATTTCCCTGTCAAACGCTGGTCTTCCCATTTGCCTGCTGGTTTTTCTGGTCGTCATTATTTATTTTTGCTCCCCCATCTGTTATAATCGCCCCTTGACTAAAACTACAAAAAGGAGGAGAGATCAGAACATAATGCTGCCCACCCCCAAGAAATTCGCCCTGGTGGCGGCCACGGCCGAAGGGGCAACCCTTTTGAATGCTTTCGACAACTGCCTGCTCCGGGCGGGCATCGGCAATACCAATCTCCTGCGGGTATCATCCATCCTCCCGCCGGGCGCGGAGGAAATCGGCGAACTGGACATTCCGCCGGGAAGCCTCCTGCCCACGGCTTACGGGGCCTGCGGCAGCGACCTGCCCGGAGACCTGATCGCCGCGGCGGTGGCCGTGGGTCGGGGCGAGGAAGGCTACGGGGTGATCATGGAGTATTCCGGTCACTGTTCTGCTGCGGAAGCCGAGACCAAGGTCAAATACATGGTGGAGTTGGCTTTTGTCGAACGAGGGCGCAGGCTGGTTTTGTGTCACACGCGTTCGGCGGAACACCGCGTCAAGGAAATGGCCTACGCATTTGCCGCCGTTCCCCTCATTTATTAGGCAGGTGAAGTAAACTGGAACTGTGGTTCACGGAAAAGCAGTCATCCGATCTGCTCTTGGGCCTGCGGGTGACCGAGGTTCTTTGGCAGGAAAAAACCCCCTACCAGGAACTGGCCGTCTACCGAACCGCTCAGTACGGGCTGATGCTGGTTTTAGATCAGGCCGTCCAGACCACGGACGCCGACGAATTCTTTTACCACGAGATGCTGGTCCACGTTCCCTTGGTGGCCCATCCCGACCCGCGTCGAGTGCTGATCATCGGGGGTGGGGACGGAGGAACCCTGCGCGAGGCCCTCAAACACCCGAGTGTGGAGCGGGTCGATATGGTGGAGATCGACCTGCGGGTGGTGGAGGCCGGCCGCCGCTTCTTCCCGGCCCTGAGCGCCTCCTTTGCCGATCCGCGGGCCAATCTCCTGATCGCCGATGGCATCCGCCACGTGGCCGAGGCGCCGCCGGGCGAATACGACTGCATCCTGGTGGATTCCACCGACCCGGTGGGGCCGGCGGTGGGCCTGTTCGCCGCGGATTTCTACCGCAATTGTCACCGCGCCTTGGGTGAACAGGGCATCCTGACCGTCCAATCCGAATCGCCCCTGGCCAACCGGGATCTGATCCGCGAGGTGGGCGGTCGTCTGGCCGGCATCTTCCCCAGTTCCGGCGTCTACCTGGGGCCGGTGCCGACCTATCCCACGGGCCTTTGGAGCTATTCCTACGGCTCCAAGGGCGCGGATATCTCACGCTTCGATCCGGAGCGGGCCGACCGGTTGAGCACCCGGTATTACAACGCGGCGGTCCACACCGGAGCCTGCCGCCTCCCCCCCTTTCTTCTTGAAAACGGTTAGGGGCGGTTCTTTTTTGGGGGCGGAGGCGGGCGGGGCCGCCTCCGCAGGGGTCATTTTGGGCTGCCCACTGGACCTGACCGTATCCTACCGCCCGGGATCCCGCTTCGGTCCGGCGGCCATCCGAGCGGCCTCCCAGGTCTTGGAGACCTACAGCCCGACCCTGGACCGCGACTTGGGGGAGGTTGCCCTGGCCGACCTGGGAGATCTGGACCTTCCTCCCGGCAACCTTTCCCGTTCGTTGGAACTGATCGAGGCGGCGGGCGCCGCCGTCTTCAATGGCGAAAAGCTGCTCGTGGGCTTGGGGGGGGAACATTTGGTCAGTCTGCCCTTGGTCCGGGCGGCCCGGACCAGCCACCCGGAACTGGCCGTTTTGCACTTCGACGCCCACGCCGACCTGCGGGAGGACTATGCCGGGGAGAGACTTTCCCATGCCACGGTGCTGCGGCGGATCGCCGAGGAACTGGGTGGGGAGAACGTCTGGCACTTCGGGATCCGCTCGGGGACCAGGGAGGAGGTCGCTTTTGCCAGGGAACGCACCCACCCCTTTCTGCCCCTGGCGGCGGCCGCTGAGGTCGCCCGGCGGTTGGGCCGCAGGCCGGTTTACCTGAGCCTGGACATAGACGTTGTGGACCCGGCGTTCGCGCCGGGAACGGGCACACCGGAGCCCGGCGGGGCGACGGCGGCGGAGGTCTTTGCCATGTTAAGGGATTTGGCGGCCATCGGGCCGCCTTTGCGGGTGATCGGCTTCGATCTGGTGGAAGTTCAGCCGGCGGCCGATCCCTCGGAAAGGACGGCGGTGCTGGCAGCCAAGATCGTGCGCGAAGTTGTCCTGGCTTTTGGGGGAGGTATTTGAAGGCTTGGCCTTGCGGGAAGAAACGGCGGAAGCGATCAAAGAGCGATTGCATCATGCGGCCAAGACTTGGGAAGGGATCGCGGATCCGCCTTGGCCCGACCTGAACCTGCCCACGGAGAGGGGGCGGGGGGATTTCACCTCCACCTACGCCTTTGTTCTGGCCAAGATCGTGCGCCGGCCGCCGCCGGAGGTGGCCCGGTTCCTCGTGGAACATTTGGATTTGTCCGGTCTGGCCGTGGCCGGCGCCGAGGCGGCGGGGGCTGGCTTTCTCAATTTCACCCTGGCTCCCGCCTTTTGGAGCGACGTGCTGGCGGAAGTCCTGGCTCGGGGCGAAAACTACGGCCGCCGGACGGAGAACGGGCAGCGGGTGTTGCTTGAATTCGTCAGTGCCAATCCCACGGGGCCGTTGAACGTGGTCAACGCCCGGGCGGCGGCGGTGGGGGATACTCTGGCGGCCCTGCTCCAATGGGTCGGCTACGCCGTGGACCGGGAATTTTACGTCAACGATGCCGGACGGCAGGTGGAACTCTTGGGGCTCTCCCTGGAGGCGAGATTGCGGCAATTGCGCGGCGAGGTGGCCTCCATCCCCGAGGGGGGCTATCCGGCGGAGTACCTGCTGAACATGGCCAGGACGCTTCTGGCGGCCGAGCCGGAGATCTTAAGTCTTCCGCCGCGGGAGCGTGGTTTGTCCCGGCGGGCGGTGGAGGGCAATTTGGAGGACCAGCGGAGGGTTTTGGCCGGCTACGGCGTGGCGTATGATTGTTGGTTTCGCGAGAGCGCCCTGCATCCGGAGAAAGTGCGCGAAACCATTGCCGAACTTACCGCCGGGGGGTTCACCTATGAAGGGGACGGCGCCCTCTGGTTTGCCTCGAGCCGCCTGGGGGACGACAAGGACAGGGTTCTGGTCAAGGCCGACGGCGACACCACGTACATGGCCGCCGATCTGGCCTACCACCGGGAAAAGTTTCGTCGGGGCTACGGATTATGCATTGACCTGATGGGACCGGATCACCACGGCTACCTGCCGCGGATCAGGGCGGGGGTCGAGGCTTTGGGCTACCCGCCGGACGGCCTGGAGGTATTGCTGGTCCAGCAGGTGCGCCTTTTGCGCAACGGCCAGGCGGTGACCATGTCCAAGCGGGCCGGGGAGTTTTTCACCATGCGGGAGCTTCTGGACGAGGCGGGATCCGATGCGGCCCGTTTCTTCTTCCTCCAGCGCAGTTCCGACAGCCACCTGGACTTCGACCTGTCCCTGGCCCGTCTTCAGGAGAACGACAACCCCGTCTATTACGTCCAGTACGCCCATGCCCGGATCCGCAGCATCCTGCGCCGCTTCGGTGGCGAGGTTGCCGCCGAGGGTGACGCCACCCTTCTGGACGCCGTGGAGGAGCGCGAGTTGCTCCGTCACCTTTCCCTATTTCCGGGAGAGGTTGATGCGGCGGCCCGAGGCCGGGAACCGCACCGTCTTTACCATTACGGGCTAAAACTGGCCGGACTGTTTCACTCCTTTTACAACCAGCACCGGGTTTTGGGAGCGGAGGGTGGAGTGGAAAAGGCGCGAGTGAGACTGGTGGCGGCGACCGGAAGGGTTCTGCAGATCGTTTTGAGTTTAATGGGAGTGACGGCTCCGGAATCAATGTGAACCCAATAAAAAGGAGAGGTGTATGAGCGTGGGCGTGGATTCGGTTTTGGAACCCGGCCTTCCCTTTTTGGATTTGGCCTATGGAATGCTGCACAACGAGGGCAGCCCGCTTTATTACCGGGAGTTGTTTGCCCGCGTGCTGGCCCTCAAAGGGGAAGACATCGCCCAACTTGGTCCGGAGCAGATCGCCGCGCTTTACACGGATTTCAACCTGGACCACCGGTTTCACCACGTGGGCGAAGGAGAATGGGGGCTTTTGGAGTGGCAGCCGCGGGCCAAATCGCGGGTTGTGGTGGTTGCCCAGGCGCCCAAGGCTCGCCCGGAGCGGCGGATCGAGTCCATGGACGACCTGGGGTTGGCGGTGGTGGAGGAAGGGGAGCCGGCGGAAGCCAACGAGGAGAACGAAGAGGAATGGGATTGAGCCACGGGTCGGGTTATGTTACGATAAGAAGATGAGTGGGCAAGCCGAGTGCCGGTGCCCGGAGCATCGACGGAGCGGGGAAGCGCGGAGATCATCCGCCGGGAGCGAAGTCACCAAGGGAGCTGGTGTTTAAGTCTTCGGGCATCGAAAAAAGTCGGGATCTGGTCCAAAAGGTCCAGATGCAATATGTGCCCCTCCCTCCCGCCTGAAGGGGACCCACATGCCGATGGCATGAGGGGAAGGTTCCCGGGTTCAAGGAACGGCTTGCCGTTCCTTCCTTGGAAATGGAGGGGTTCCGATTCGCCGTGCGCAGCAGCGGTGTCCCCATCAGGGGCGGGAAGGGGACCCACATGCCGATGGCATGAGGGGAAGGTTCCCGGGTTCAAGGAACGGCTTGCCGTTCCTTCCTTGGAAATGGAGGGGTTCCGATTGCCGTTCTCAACCACCGATGGCCAACGCAACGGATGTGAGTCTTTTTGACCAGATCCCAAGGGGGGTGAATTGCTTGAATCGAGTTGGGGTGTTGGTGTTGGGTGGATCGTTCGCCGGGTTGACCGTGGCCCTGGAATTGAAACGGCGTTTGGGGCGGCGGGTGGCGGTGACGGTCGTTGAGCCGGAGGGAAACTTCCTCTTCCGACCGTCATTGCATTGGCTGGCGGTGGGCTGGCGGCGGGAGCGGCAACTGTCCATCCCCTTGGGGAAGATTCTGGGGCCGGCCGGCATTCGCTGGGTTCGGGCGCGGGCGGCGGAGATCCACGCGGAGGCCGCCGACGTGGGGTTGGAAGACGGGAGTGTCCTGCCGTATGACCACCTGGTGATCGCCACCGGACCGCACCTGGACTTCGGCGCCGTGCCCTGTTTGGGTGAG
>JAJZBP010000032.1 GCA_021798855.1 Bacillota bacterium | reverse complement strand
TGGTGGTGGAGGTGTCGCATTTGGCGTTGGGATACCGCTTCAGGAGTTTATCTTTCTGTTCTTCGTTGGCGGGCACCTCCACGGCCATGAGACCGGCCAGCACATCCCGAGCGCGCTGGGCCACCTGAGTGTCCTTGATCTTCGCCCAGCGTTCCTCGTTGACCCACAGGTTGATGTTGTAAACTTCGGCCACGTTAATCCCCCCTTTACTTCTTGACGTCCGGCATGGTCAGCACCGGTTGGGCTTCGGCCAAGTAACGTTCGGTGACGAAGGGCGAACCGAAACCGTATTCCTCGGCGGCGGACATAACCACGTCGAAAACCTCCGGCCGGAAGATGAGCCGGGGAGGTTTAACTCCATCCTGAATGATGCTGCGGATCACCGAACCGCTGAATTTCTGTTTGCTCTTTTGATGTCCGCACAGTCCTTCGTAAGTGATCCCCGCGCAAACGGGGCAGTAGTACCATTCCTTGGTCAACACCGGGTAGATCCCCACGTCGGGAATGGTGTCGAAGATCTTGTGGGCGTCGTAGGTCCCGTAATAGTCGCCAACTCCGGCGTGGTCGCGTCCGAACATGTGGTGGGTGCAGCCAAGGTTCTTTCTGACGATGGCGTGAAAGACCGCTTCGCGGGGTCCGGCGTAGCGCATATCCCAAAAAAGCAACGATACCGCGTGGACGTCCTCCCGAAAATACCCCGCCTCCCGCAAGACGTCCTGACCCAGGATGATGGCTTCGTCGATGTAGTCGCCGGCGCGTTTTTCGCCGACCACGGGATTAACCAAGACGCCGGTGGCCTGGGAGGCGAACCAAGCGCCCTTCATCAGCCACTCGTGTCCGGTATGGGGCACGTTCCGCGTTTGGTGGGCCACCGCCCGTTCCCAGCCTTTTGCGGCGAGTTCCTTGCGGAGGACCGCCGGGGGTTTCCAGAAACGTTTGAAGGGTTCCCGGATGATCGGTTCGCTTACCAGCGTCACCCGTCCGCCCAAGAAGTGGTCCGCATAACCGTAGGTCCGCCGCACGCCGGGGTGTTTGGTTTCGGTGGTTCCAAATATTTTCCCGGCCATCAGCTCCTTGTCATAGGTGAAGATTTCTTCGATTTCCAGAATGACCAACGGCTTCTCCCGAAAAGTGAGCAGGATGGAATCTCCGGTCCTGATCTCGAGTTCGTCGATCTGTTGTTTCGGCATGTCGAAGACGAGGGGGACGCTCCAGACGTAACCACTGGCGAGCTGCATCTTGTTGACCACCGCGTCCACATCCGCTCGCCCCATGAAGCCTTCCAACGGAGAGAAGAAACCGTAAGCCAGACTGACGCACTCCCGAACGGTCTGCCCCTTGACCGGCACGGTCTTTAATCCCGCGATCCGGCCGGGAGCCTCTTTGGGGTCGAGCACCCTTTCCACCAGTTTGCCGCCGTGCGGCGAAAGGCGGTTGTCAACCAAGGAGACACCCTCTTTCCAAAAATGTTAAGGACAGGATAACGCACAACAAACCCCGGGAAAAGATACCCCTTTTCTTAAAGAGGCAACTTTACCAACGGCCCCCTGAGTTCCTGTTGACGGAAAAATAACCAAAATGACCTGTCCAAGTGGCAGTAACCGATGCTATAATGCTTGTATGTGCACATACTGCGTGTTCACATACTAACATGCGCCCGGTCTTTCAGCTAATAGTTTTTATCATCTACCTGCCATAAGGATTTTCAATAGGAGGTGCCCCGCTGGAAAACCACTGGATGGACAACCACTGGCGAGTTTTTCAAGCCATCGGACACACCCGAAGCCTGACGGAGGCTGCCAAAAGGCTGTACCTGACCCAACCAACGGTCAGCCAACACCTGAAGGTCTTGGAGGATTACTATGGGGCGATCTTGGTCCATCGCCACTCGCGTGGCGTCACCCTCACGCCGGAGGGAGAAATCCTCCTGGAAAGCGCCGACCGAATCCTCGAAATCCTCGAACGAACCAGAACCCAACTCCAGTCGAGGCAGGAACTGAAAAACGGCAAACTGGCCGTCGGCGCCAGCCTGACCATCGCCGAATATCTTTTTCCACCGCTCCTCGGCCAGTTCAAAGCCCGCTATCCGGGAATAGCCCTGACCATGAGCATGGCCAACACCCACAGCCTGCTGGACCATTTCGCGCAGGGCAACCTGGAATTGGCCTTCGTTGAGGGCCGAGTGGAACATCATCCGGCCTTGGTCTGCCGCGAATTTCTGACGGACGAACTGGTGGTGGCCGTTCCCCGTTTGCACCCGCTGGAAGAGCGAACCTGCGTCACCATCAAGGATATTCGGGAAGAGCGCCTGATCCTGCGGGAGGTCGGGTCGGGAACCAGGGAGATCACGGAGCGTTATCTGGTTCAGCAGGGCCATCCCCTGCCGGAATGGCGGGTTCACCTGGAGTTGGGAAGCACCGAGGCCATCAAGGGGTCGGTGGCGGCGGGCTTGGGCATAGCCATCATCTCCCGTTTGGCCCTGGTGCAGGACGTGGCCTTGGGCAGACTGAAAACCCTGAGCCTGGACCCTCCCCTAAAACGGCAGTTGCATTTGATTCACCGCCAACCTTCTTCCGATCTGAGCGCGGCGGCCCGGGAGTTTCTCCACTTCTTGGATGGGCAGATTCAAACGGCCGCCATCTACAACCTTTGACGGTAGGTTTCGCCTCCGTACATGCGCCCGTCGCCGGCGGGCCAAAAAGCCTCCGGCGTCAACCGCGAGCGCGTCCTCTCCCAACGGTTTGCCGAACGGTTCCTCAGTTGCCGCCGGCCCGTTTGGGATCGAAGGGGATGGTGAAAATGAACCTTGCCCCTCGACCCGGCGGCGGCAGGTTTTCCGCCCGAACGCCGCCGCCGTGGGCCTTGACCAATTCCCGGGTGATGGCCAGGCCGAGGCCGGTTCCTCCCGCGGCGGTGGTTCGGGCCGGATCGGCTTTGTAGAAGCGGTCAAAGATGTGGGGCAAGTCGGTGGGGGAGATTCCCGGACCGTGGTCGGTCACCTCCACCTGGAGACCTGTGCCGGCGGATCGGCAGGCAACTTCCACTCTGCCCCCCACCGGGGAGAAACGGATGGCGTTGCTCAGAAGGTTGAAAAGGATCTGCTCCAATCGGTCAGCGTCGGCCTGCACGCGGAGTTCCCGCTCCGGGAGGTTCAGGACGGGTTCCAATTTTTTGGCCATAAACTGGGGTTCCAGGGCGGCGATGGTGCGGAGGATGACCTCCTTGGGGGCGACTTCGGCCAGGGAAAGCTGAAAATTGCCGCTCTCGATACTGGAAAGATCCAGCAGATCCCGCACCAGACGGGTCAGCCGCAGACCTTCGTCGAAGGCCAGGGAAAGATAACGGGCTTCCTCACCCGCAGGCACGGCCCCCTCCATAACGGCCTGCAGGAAACCCTGGATGGAGGTCAGGGGGGAGCGCAGTTCGTGGGAAACGTTGCTCAGGAACTCCCGCCTGGTTTCTTCAATCCGGTCCAGACGTTGGGCCATGTTGTTGAAGGAAGCAGCCAACTGACCCACTTCGTCCGCACCATGGACCCGAACCCGGCGTTTGAAGTTGCCGCGCGCAATGTCGGTGGCGGCCAGGTTCATTTCGTGCAGCGGGGCGGAAAGCCAGCGGGCAACCAGGTAGGCGAGGAGAGTGGCCAGGGCGGCGGCGAGGCCGTAGGCCAGCCAAAGTTCCCGGTAGGTTCCGCTGGCCAGGAGGTCGTGGGTAGGATTCTCCGCGCGCAGGATGACCGCGTAACGGACCATCCCGTACCGGTACCAGGGCAGGCCCACCAGCACCAACTGGCGGTTGAAACCGGCGGGGGATTTGGCGATCAGCAGGTTGCCGGCAAAGATACCGTTCAGATTCCGGCCGGGTAGTGCGGGCAGGGACTGATGAGGGTTGGCCGTGGCCAGAACCGTGCCGTGAGGATCCACCACCCAGATGCGGCAGTGGCAACCCCGCGACAACCCAACCAGCCCAAGGGAAAACGGCCCGCTTCCCGGACCGCCGAAGAGCGGATTTTCCCCCAACCGCAGGGCCATGGTTCCGGCGTCCAGGAGAACCTGGACCTTGGAGCGCATGAAGAAACTGCCCAAATAATGGGATATCAAGAGGCCCAAGACCAGGAACCCGACGGTCAGGACGGCGAGAAAAGCGGCCATCAACCGTCCGAATATGGTTCTCACGGGATCGGCGTTGGTTTCGCCGCCGGGGAAGGTGAACGGCAAACCTCAAATTTGTAACCGACGCCCCAGACCGTCTTCAGTTCCCAGGGCCGGGCGGCTTCGCCCAACTTCTGACGGACCCGTTTAATGTGGGCATCCACGGTGCGGGAATCGCCGAGGTAATCGTATTCCCAAACGGCTTCGAGGAGCTGCTGGCGGGTGAGCACCCGGTTGGGGTGGGTGGCCAGGTGGTATAGGAGTTCGGCTTCCTTGGGCGTGAAGGGAATGCTTTGTCCGTCGACCTCCACCAGATATTCCTCCAAACTCACCCGCAGGCCAGGGTAAAAGACCTCCCGGTTGCCGGGAGTTCCGCCGGCCCGGCGCAGGAGGGCTTTGATCCTGGCCACCAGTTCGTTGGGGTCAAAGGGTTTGACCAAATAATCGTCGGCGCCCAAATCGAAACCGAGCACCTTGTCGTTGGTTTCACCTTTGGCCGTGAGCATGAGGATGGGGAAACCAAAACTCCGGCGCACTTCCCGCAGGACGCCGAAACCGTCCAAGCCGGGAAGCATGATGTCCAAAACCAGGAGGTCCGGCGCCGTGGCTTCCACGGCCCGCAGAGCCGCCGGACCGTCTCCGGCCAACTCAACCTGGTATCCCTCTCGGATCAGGTACAGGCGGACAAGTTCGCCGATCTTGGCATCGTCGTCGGCCATCAGGATTTTAGCGGGCATGGCGCATCCCTCCTGCGGCAAGGGTGGGTGTTGAAATGTTCCGAGAAAATATAATACACCTGCGCCGGGACAGGAGCAACGGCACGTCGCGCCGCGCCCTTGGCCCATCGTCCCAACGAAGGTTGACAAGCCCTTCCGCGGAAGGCTAAAATTCGAAGCAGAAGAGAAAAATATTCGGATCGGGCTGCCGCGGACGGAGAAAGACCAAAACGGTACGTCTAAAATTTTTTGTGGGGATTTCTCGGGTAGGAGGACTGTCGTGCCCAAGTTCATCTTTGTCACCGGTGGGGTTGTTTCGTCTCTGGGCAAAGGCATAACCGCCGCCTCACTGGGGCGTTTGTTGAAGAGCCGGGGGGTTAAGGCGGCCGCCCAAAAATTAGATCCCTACATAAACGTGGATCCGGGCACCATGAGTCCATTACAGCACGGGGAGGTTTTTGTCACCGCCGACGGAGCGGAAACGGATTTGGATCTGGGCCATTACGAACGCTTTATGGACGTCTCCATTGGGAGGGGCGCAAACTTCACGGCCGGAGCCATCTATTGGTCGGTCATTCAGAAAGAGCGCCGGGGTGATTTTCTGGGAGGGACGGTCCAGGTAATCCCTCACGTCACCAATGAAATCAAGGAATGGATCCGTCGTTCGGCGAAGGGTTCCGGGGCCGATGTGGTGTTGGTTGAGATCGGCGGCACCGTGGGGGACATCGAGAGTCTGCCCTTTATGGAAGCCATCCGGCAGTTTAAAACCGACGTCGGGCGGGAGGAAGTCCTCTACATCCATGTGACGCTGGTGCCCCATCTCTCCGCGGCCCAGGAATTGAAAACCAAGCCAACGCAACACAGCGTCAAGGAGCTTCGTTCCATCGGCATCCAGCCGGACATCATCATCTGTCGTTCCGAACGGCCTTTGACCAGGGAACTGAAGGACAAGATCGCGCTCATGTGTGACATCGAACCCGGGGCGGTCATCAACGCCGTCGATGCTCGGAGCATCTATGAGGTGCCCCTGCTCCTGGAGCAGGAGGGGTTGGGAGAGATCGTTGTCCGCAAACTGGGCCTGTTGGCCCACGCCCCCGCGTTGGAAGAATGGCGGGAACTGGTGGAACGCGGACGTCATCCGCAGGGGCGGGTGTCCGTCGCCGTCGTCGGCAAATACGTGGCGTTACCCGACGCCTATTACAGCGTGGTCGAAGCCCTGCAGCACGCCGGCATTGCCCGTGACGTCAAGGTCCAGATCCAATGGGTGGATGCGGAGAAACTGGAACAGGATGAGGATTGCTCAGCGCTGGCAGAGGCTGACGGAATCCTGGTGCCGGGCGGCTTCGGCTGCCGGGGAACCGAAGGGAAGGTCAAGGCCATCGGTTTTGCCCGGAAGATGGGGGTGCCTTTCCTGGGGCTTTGTCTTGGCATGCAATGCGCCGTCATCGAATATGCGCGCAATGTCTGCGGTATGGAGGGAGCAAATTCCACCGAGTTTGATGCCGATACGCCGTGGCCGGTCATCGACCTGATGCCGGAACAAAAAGAGGTTGAGGACAAGGGTGGAACCATGCGTTTGGGGGAATATCCCTGCAGGCTGTCGCAGGGGAGCCGGGCGGCGGCGGCCTACGGGCGGGAGATGGTCCGGGAGCGTCACCGGCATCGTTACGAGGTGAACAACATCTACCGGGGAATTTTGGCGGACCGCGGTCTGGCGGCTGTGGGAACGTCCCCCGACGGGAAACTGGTGGAGATTGTGGAATTGGCCGATCATCCCTGGTTTGTGGCTACCCAATTCCACCCCGAGTTTACCTCCCGCCCGAACCGTCCCCATCCCCTGTTCCGCGATTTCGTGGCCGCGGCGGCGGCGCGGTTGGAGAGCCGCGGCTCAAAGGGTCTGAGGGCGGTTGCGCAACCGACATCCCAAAAAGAAACTGCAAGTTGTCGGTAAGAAGGAACCGCCGGTGGACATCGCGAACAAAAATGCACCTGGGGAATCTTAGACGGCGATTTACGCTTGGCCCGGTCGGGAACCCCCGCCGGGGGGACGCCGAACGGCAAGGGGTTCCTACATCCGTGGGCCGCAACTTGGGCTTAACCGCGTTCAGCCGCCGGCTGCGGAATCAATGCCGAAGAGCGGTGAAAAACCGGCGCGTTTTTCACCGGGACTAAGGGGGGAGCCGTTTGAAGCGGGTCGGTGTCACCGATACCACCTTGCGGGATGCCCACCAATCCCTTTTGGCCACCCGGATGCGGACGGAAGACATGCTTCCCGTCGTGGGGAAATTGGACCAGGCCGGGTTTTATGCCCTGGAAGTCTGGGGCGGGGCGACTTTTGACGCCTGTCTACGCTATCTGGGGGAGGATCCATGGGAGCGTTTGCGCCAGATCCGTGCCCGCGTCCGGCACACGCCGTTGATGATGCTCCTGCGGGGTCAGAATTTGGTGGGTTACCGGCATTATCCCGACGACGTGGTGCAAGCGTTCGTTCGGCTGGCTGTGAAAAACGGTGTGGATATCCTGCGCGTCTTCGACGCCCTGAACGACCTGCGCAACTTGCGGACGGCGGTGGCGGCGGCCAAGGAAGCGGGGGCACACGTCCAGGGGACGGTCGTTTATACCAAGAGTCCCGTCCACACCTGTCGGGAATTGGTGGAAACAGCCCTGGAGTTGGCCGAGATGGGCGCGGATTCAATCTGCCTCAAGGACATGGCCGGCCTGCTCATCCCGGGGGAAGCGGATCAACTTGTGCGGGCGCTCAAGGAGAAAGTTTCCCTGCCTTTGGAGATCCACGCCCACTACACCTCGGGCCTGGCCTCCATGGCCTATCTGAAAGCCATCGAGGCCGGAGCCGACGTGGTGGACACGGCCGTGTCCACCCTCGCCCTGGGAACTTCCCAGCCGCCGACGGAGAGTCTGGCGGCGGCTCTGGCGGGCACCGAGTGGGAGCCGGAACTGGATTTGGGCTTGGTGGCCGAGGTGGCCGAGCATTTTCGAGTGGTTCGGCGGAAATACCAAGAGTATGACGTGGGTACGGTGGTGGACGCGGCGGTCTTGCGCTACCAGATCCCCGGCGGGATGATTTCCAATTTCACCGCCCAACTGGCCCAGCAGAAGGCTTTGGACAAGCTGCCGCAGGTGCTGGAGGAGGTGGAACGGGTGCGCGAGGAATTGGGCTACCCTCCGCTGGTGACTCCTTCCAGCCAGGTGGTGGGGGCTCAGGCGGTTTTGAACGTGCTGGGGGGCGAACGGTACAAACTGGTTGCCAACGAAGTGAAGGCCTACCTGCGTGGTTTCTATGGCCAGCCACCGGGGCCGGTGTCCGAGGCGGTGAGGCGCAAGGTGGTGGGGGATGAGGGCGCCATCGCCTGCCGACCGGCTGACCTCTTGCCGCCCGGCCTGGAGCCGGCCCGACGGGAGGTCGCCGCCTACCTGGAAACCGAGGAAGATTTGCTGTCTTACGTCCTTTTCCCTCCCCAGGCCAAGAAGTTCCTGCAGGAACGGCTGGCTGCCCGAACCCAGGTTGACTACTGCCTGTTGGAGGCCGCCGAAAACGAAGGAGGCGGTTACCCCGCACCCTGAGGCGAGATGCCGGTTCGTCGGACGATCGCCTGCCGCTTTTTCGCCGTTCGGCACAATTTATCCGAAGAGGTGACGCCATGCCCAGCGAACCGAAAACCACCATCCCGGGTCTGCGTGAAATCAAGGCGGCGGGCGGGAAGGTCCGCATGGTGACCGCTTATGATTTTTCCCAGGCCAGGCTGGTTGACGCTACGGAAATCGAACTTATCCTGGTGGGGGACTCCATGGGGAATGTGGTCCTCGGTTACCCCAGCACCATTCCGGTGACCATGGAGGAGATCCTGCACCACACCAAAGCGGTGGTCCGGGGTGCGAGCCGCACCCCGGTGATTTCCGACCTTCCGTTTTTGTCTTACCAGGTTGGCCCCGAGGAGGCTGTCCGCAACGCCGGAGCGTGCTTGAAGGCCGGAGCTTCGGGAGTGAAGCTCGAAGGGGGAGCTTCCTTCGTGCCCACGGTCAGCCGGCTGGTGCAAGCCGGCATTCCGGTGATGGGGCATCTTGGCCTGACCCCCCAACGGGCGCTGGAAATGGGCGGTTACAAGGTGCAGGGGCGCAGTGAGGAGGACGCCCGGCGGATTCTCGACGACGCCTGTGAACTGCAGGAGGCCGGCGCCTTCGCCCTGCTTTTGGAATGTGTTCCGGCATCTCTGGCTGCCGCCGTCAGCGCAACGTTGCGGATTCCGACCATCGGCATCGGGGCGGGGCCGGCCTGTGACGGTCAGGTGCTGGTGTTCCACGATCTGCTTGGTCTTTCGCCCGGTCCGCGTCCCAAGTTCGTCAAAAGCTACCTGAACGGGTGGGAACTGGCGGGGGAGGCTTTGGGGCATTTCGCCCGCGAGGTGGCCGAAGGGGTTTATCCGGGGGAGGAACACTCCTACGGAGGAAGCGGGAAGCCGGCAAAACGCTGAGGCACTGCGGTTGTGGCTGTCTCAGATCCGGCGCGGAAAACGGTTAGACCCAGGCGGCCGAACGGTTTGGCGACCGGAACGATTGGGGGTGCGGTTGGGGTGCGCATGGTCATCGTCGGGCCCGGAGCCATGGGTCTTTTTTTCGGGGTGCGGTTGGCCGTGGCCGGAGAAGAAGTGGTCTTATACCATCCCGACCCGGCTCGGGTGGAACTTCTCGGTTGCGGGGTCACCCTGCGGGACGCGGCGGGGGAACGGCGCGTGGCCGTCCCGGCGACGGCGGACCCCGCCGTCGTCGGGTCCGCCGACCTCGTCCTCTTTTTGGTTAAAAGCCAAAACACCGCCGCCGCCGCCGGAGCGATCGGCCCCTTCCTAGGGTTGCGCACCGTTTTGCTCACCCTGCAAAACGGTTTGGGTAGTCTGGAATACCTGCGGGCGGTTTTCGGCGATGGACGGGTACTGGGTGGGGTGACTTCCCAGGGGGCCACCCTGCTCGCCCCGGATACGGTCTTCCACGCGGGGGTTGGCCCCACCTTGGTGGGGATTCCGGCGGGCCAAGACGAGGCGACGGCGGTTCTGGTCGAGATGCTGAACGGCGCCGGGCTGGAAGCGGCCACCGTGCAGGATCTGGAAGCCGCCCGTTGGGACAAGCTCCTGGTCAGCGTCGGGATCAATGCCCTGACCGGGTTGTCCGGCATCCCCAACGGGGCGGTGGCCGGCCTCCCGGCCGCCGAGGAGATCCTGCGGGTTGCCGTCGCCGAGGCGGAACGGGTGGCCCGCGCCCTCGGGGTGCAAATCGCTCCCGAACCGGCCCAAAGAGCTTTGGCGGTGGCCCGGCGCACGGCGGCCAACCGCTCCTCCATGCTTCAGGACCTCTCCCGGGGCAGGCCCACCGAGGTGGAGGCGATCAACGGGGCCATCGTTCGCCTGGGTCGGGAAACGGGAATAGCCACCCCGGCCAACCTGGTTCTTTGCAATCTGGTCCGCCTTAGGGAGGCCGATTTAGGGAAACCGGGGACCGAAAGCTTAACCTGAACTTCAAACGGTCTTAATTTAGCCCTAACTGGGCCATGATAGGCTGGAAACCAAAGAGAGGTTCGCGGAAAAGAATCTTCAGTTCACTCCGTGAGGAAAGGTTGTTGGCGAATGACCGTGCTTCAGGCCGTTTTCCTGGGTGCCCTGCAGGGGGCAACCGAACTTTTTCCCCTATCGAGTTTGGGACTCACGGTGGTGCTCCCACATCTGCTTGGTTTCGGGAACGTAACCGGCAATGCGCAGTTCCTGCCTTTCGTGGTCGCCCTCCACCTGGGCACGCTGATCGCCTTGCTGGCCGCCCTGGCGCCCGAGTGGTGGGAAGTGGCGGCGAGCCTGGCGCCGGGACCGCCGACCAGGGCACGCCGGGGGGGGCGTCTCCTGATTCTGCTGCTGGTTTTGGCCTCCATTCCAGTGGGCATCTTTGGGCTTCTTTTCCGGCACAAGGTGCAACTCTTGTTCTCCGCGCCGGTGGCCGCGGGTGTGTTCCTGGTGATCAACGGGGTGATCATGGCCGTGGGGGAAAGGATGCGCCGTGTCGCCAGCGCCAGGAAACTGGGTGACCTCAGACCTTGGGATGCCTTGGGGATGGGCGTCGCGCAAACGCTTGCCCTCCTGCCGGGCATCTCCCGCTCCGGCGTGACCCTTACCGCCGGCCTCCTGCGCGGCATTTCCCATGAGGCGGCGGCCCGCTTCACCTTCCTGATGGCCGTTCCGGCCATCGGCGCGGCATCCCTCTTGGAGTTGCACCACCTTCGCGGCGGCGTCCACGGTCTTTTGGGGCTGGCCATCCTCGGCGGCGTGGTGGCGGCCGTGGTGGCTTACCTGAGCGCCAGATACCTCCTGCGCTATTTCGGGCGGCACGGGAACCTGTATCCTTTCGCCGTCCTGTCCGTTTTGCTGGGCCTCCTGGCGGTGGTCGTCACCATCTGAGAATGGGCCGGAGGAGCGGGTGGTCGCACCGAAAAACGTCAGCCGGGGAGAACCCGGTGTTTTCTTTTGCCCGGGTGGCTTAACGGAAAAATCACGGCGCCTTAATCGCCGAACAACCTGGGTGCGATAGCCTGAATGGGCGTGGGTCCGGGCGAAATTGCGGGAAGGGTGTGGAGTTTGGCCGGAGGAGAGCGCCCAATGACCGGGACGACGGGTGGAGGACGCGACTTGATTTTGGCGCCCCTGGAGGAAAGCGGAATCAGGGGCTTTCACTTCCGCACCTGGATCACGGCCGGGATGGGCTTTTTTACCGATGCCTACGATCTATTCATCATCGGGGTGGTGACCAGTCTCCTGGCGACGCTTTGGCGCCTGACGACCTACCAGACGATGTGGCTGAACGGCACAGCCCTTTTGGCGGCGGCGTTGGGGGCCGTCCTTTTCGGACGGCTGATGGACCGTTGGGGGCGCAAAGCCGTATACGGGCTGGAAGCGGCGTTGATGGCGGCCGGCGCCCTGATGTCGGCCCTTTCCCCCAACTGGTACTTACTCCTGGCCACCCGTTTCATCGTCGGCCTGGGGGTGGGCGGCGACTACCCCATGAGCGCGGTGCTGATGAGCGAGTATTCCAACCGGCGGAATCGGGGCCTCCTGGTGACCATGGTCTTCGCCATGCAGGGGATCGGCCTCTTGGCGGGCCCGGCGGTGACGGCGGGCCTCCTGGCCGCCGGCGTCCCCGCCGACCTGGCTTGGCGGCTGATGCTGGGTCTGGGGGCCATCCCGGCGGCGGCGGTGATCTACTTGCGCCGCCGGATGCCGGAAACTCCCCATTTCACCCTGAGCGTCCGTGGGGAAACGGAGGCGGCAACGGAACTGGTGGAGCGACTGACCGGGTTACGGCCGACCGCACCGGGTCGGGTGCTAACCCTGGACCGGGATGCGCGGGTTTTGTTCCGGGAACCCCTTTTCCTCGTCACCCTACTGGGGACGGCGGGGAGTTGGTTCCTGTTGGACGCCGCTTTCTACGGCAACGCCGTTTCGACCTCCCTGGTGCTGAAAACCCTGCTGCCCCACGGCGGACTTTTGTCCAACACTCTGGTGGCTGCGGCCGTCTTTTTGGTGGCGGCGGTGCCCGGCTACTGGCTGGCGGCCTGCGCCATCGACCGGTTGGGCAGAGTCTTCATGCAGACCCTGGGCTTTGCGGTCATGGGCGCGGCCTACCTGGTCCTAGCGCTGGCGCCGGGGTTGGTGGCAATGCCGGCGGTGTTTTTGATCGTTTACGCCATTTCCTATTTCTTTATCGAATTTGGTCCCAACGTGACCACCTTCGTCATCCCGGCCGAGGTGTTCCCGGTGACCTTCAGGGGCTGGGGCCACGGCCTGTCGGCCGCCGTCGGCAAGTTGGGTGCTTTCCTGGGCGTCTTCTTGTTTCCGCTGCTCCTTTTGCGCATCCATCTGCCGGGGATCATGGAGATCATGGCGGCGATCAGCGTGCTCGGACTCCTCCTGACCCGCCTGACCCTTGGGGAAGGGCGTGGGTTGACCCTGCGGGAAGCCTCCCACGAGGCCCTGTTGGAGCGGGCGTCCCACGTGGACGCAGCCGGTGCCTTTTTGTTTTCCCGGGCGCGGTCCCTGGAGGGGGCGGCAGCCAAGTTGGCCGCGGTGCCCTCCCTGGCCGGGACCGTGACGGAGGAGGTCCACCGGCATCTGGCGGCGGCGCTGGGCGAGAGCCGCCGCCAGGAGGAAATGACCGACGGGGCGGCGCAGGGAAGCGCGGCGGTGAGTGGGGCACTGGATAAGCTCGCCCGGCATTCGGAAGAGACGGTGGTCCTGGCCGAAGAGGCGACCATGGTGGCCCGCGAAGGGATCGAGGCCGCACTCAGGCAGGCCTCCAGGGTGGCGCAACAGGAGGAAAAAGCGCGCGGTCTGCTCCTGGGGCTGGAAGCGTTAAGGCAACAACTGGGAGTGATCGACGAACTGGTGGAAGTGTTGATGGAGGTGGCGGAGGAAACCAACC
>JAJZBP010000031.1 GCA_021798855.1 Bacillota bacterium | reverse complement strand
GTTTGGGGTGAAGGCGTCTTTTCGTCCGGCCAACGACATTGAGGTGGGAGGACGGAAGATTTCGGGTACGGGAGGCACGGCCCTGGGGGGAGCTTTTTTGTTCCAGGGCACCTTGTTGATCGATTTTCCGGTGGAGGAAATGCTGCGCAGCCTGCGCCTGCCTGCGGAGAAACTGCGGGACAAGGAGGTGCGGTCTTTCCGGGACAGAGTGACCTGGCTCGTCCGAGAACTGGATGTCAGACCGCCCCTGGACGAAATTAAAGCCGCTTTGGTCCGCGGTTTTTCCGGTGTTCTGGGAAGTGAATTCCAGCCGGGGGGACTGACGGCGGTGGAAGAGAAGTTGCTTGAAAGCGAATTGCCTCGTTTTCAGTCCCGCGAATGGATTAACCTGCGCCGTCCCAGGGAAGAGCGACGCGATCTCCTGGGCACCCACAAGGCTCCCGGGGGGTTGATCCGGGTGGCTCTGGCGGCGGACGGACACCACATCCGCAGCATTTTCATCACGGGCGACTTCTATGCCTTTCCCGAACGAACCGTGTACGACCTCGAGGCTACCCTCAAGAATGCTTCGCTTGAGGAGCCGGTTTTGCGGGAGCGGCTGGAGGACTTCTTCGCCCCGCGGAACGGGCGATCCACTCCCGGGGTGGAACCGGAAGATTTCCTGCGGGCCATCCTGCGGGCGGCGGAGCGGACCGGCTATCGGGAACTGGGGCTTGAAGCGGAGGAGGCCAATGCCGTTTATCCGGTGACCACCTCCCTGGCCAAGGTTCGGCGGGCCGGAGTATTGCTCTTGCCGTATTGTGCCAAGCCGACCTGGTGTAACTTTCGCCACCGTGACGGGTGCAGCAAGTGCGATGGACGTCCTCCCCAGGGCGGGACCGGTGATCCCAAGCGGGGTTGTACGGTGGGCGAAGCTTACCGGTTGGCCGAAAGCCGGGGGCTTTCTCCGATCAGCATCAACGACTACGAACAACTGGAGGAAACCCTTGCACGGTTGAAGGAGCAGGGAGTGTCCGCGTTCGTGGGCGCCTGCTGCGGCGCCTTTTACCAAAAACATCAAGCCGACTTTGAGGCCGCCGGTGTGCCCGGCGTATTGGTTGATATTGACAACGTCACCTGTTACGATCTGGGGCTTGAGCGGGAGGCCCACGACGGTAAATTCGAACGGGAAACCAATCTGCGCCTGGAACTGTTGCGCAAAGTCCTGGATTTGGCGACCGGAGTTCGGAACGAGCCCGCCGACCCGGAGGTGGCCGAACGTGCGTTGTGATCTGGCCGTGGTGGGAGGCGGTCCGGCCGGATCCAGCGCGGCCCTGGCCGCGGCCAGGGGCGGTTTGTCGGTGATCGTTTTGGAGCGTCGCCGGGCCGTCGGGCGGCCGGTGCAGTGTGCGGAATACGTGCCCCAGGGCGTGGGCCGCTGGACGGAGGTTTCGGAAAGAGCCACGGCCGCCTGCACGACGGCGCTGAAGACGGTGTTGCCCGGCGGGGAAACGACGGTGATTAGGGCGCCGGGGTATGTGCTGCGGCGGGAGGTCTTCGACCAGGAGTTGGCCGAAGCGGCGGCGGCGGCGGGAGCGCGCTACGTCCTGGGGGTGCGGGCGACCTTGCCGGACGGGGAACTCCGGTTCACCAGGGGGGGACATGACGAAGCGGTGGACGCTCGTCTGATCCTCGGTGCCGACGGGCCGGCTTCCATCGTGGGCCGACGGTTGGGGCGGGAAAGCCGGGTGGAGGAATGGGCGGCGGCTTGGGGCCAACGGCGGAGGGTGAATTGGGCCGTGACGTCGCCGGAGATTCATTTTCGGGCCGAACTGCCGGGGGGTTACGCTTGGATCTTCCCCCGGGGGGAGGGGACGGTCAACGTCGGAGTGGCCGTGGAAAGAAAGCGGGGAGACCTCAGGCGGGGGTTGAGCGATTTCTTGAACACCCTCCCTGCGGGCTGGTTGGCGCCGGAGCCGCCCCTGGCGGCGGGTGGGGGGATGGTGCCAACGGGAGGGATGGTGCGAACGGTGGCGCGGGGAAAGTTCTTTCTGGCGGGTGATGCCGCCGGGTTGACCCATCCCGTGACCGGAGCGGGGATCCTCCCGGCGTTGGTCAGTGGCGCGCTGGCCGGACGCTGGGCGGTGAACGCCCTCGGCGGGCGGGGACCGGCGGCGCTTGCCGGATACCGGCGGGAGTTGGAGGGGGAGATGGGTGACTCCCTGACCTGGGGAAGGGGGAAGCGGATGGAGATGCTTGCCGGTTGGACCGTGGAAAAAAAGGCCTTGGGAGACCTGCTCCGGCGCACCTGGCCGGCGTTTCCCGCATATCACGCCGGGGGGTGAGAGGGATGGGAAAGATGAACCGAACGGATCACGCGCCGCAGGCGTTGGGAGTGCGGACCAGCCTGGCTGCCGCCATCACGCTGGGTTTGGAAAAGGGGCGTTTTGCGCCCGGCGTCGGGCTCAGGGGCTTGAACCTGGTCCTCAATTATGAGGATGGGTGCCAAGCGGCCTGCACCTACTGCGGCCTGTCCAGGGAAAGACGGGCCGGGCAGGGTGAGTCCACGGGGTTGGGGTGCGGACCGGACGACACGGACCCGACGACCTTCATCCGGGTGAAGTGGCCGGCCTATTCCCTGGCGGACATTCTGCCCCGGGCCGCCGGCGCCGAGGGAAAAATCAAGCGGGTGTGTGTGGGAATGCTGACCCACCAGCGCTGCCTGGAGGACGCAGTCGAGGTCATCCGGGCCTTCCGGCGGGAAACGGACCTGCCCATCAGCGCGCTGGTTACGGCGACCCTCTGCCATAGTCGCGAGGACATGGAAAAACTGCGGGCGGCGGGGGCCGACCGGATGGCGGTGGCGGTGGATGCGGCCACCGCCGAACTCTTCGACCGCCACCGCGGGCAGACCGTCCGCGGACCCCACCGTTGGGGACACTATTGGCAGGTGCTCGACTGGGGAGTGGAGGTGTTCGGGTCACGCCGGGCCGGATGCCACCTGGTGGTGGGGCTGGGTGAGACGGAAGAGCAAATGGTGGGGGCCATTCAGGAAGTCCGAGACCGGGGAGGGGTGACTCACCTCTTCTCCTTCTTCCCGGAGGAGGGCAGTCCGCTGGCAACTTGGCCTCAACCGCCGCTCGGCCAGTACCGGCGGGTGCAGTTGGCCCGTTACCTGATCGATGAAGGACTGGGGGACAGGCGCAAAATGCGCTTCAACCTGGACGGGCAACTGGTGGACTACGGTTGTCCAACGGCGGAGGCGGTGGATCAGGGCCGGCCGTTCATGACCCCGGGGTGTCCCGACGAGGAAACGGGTGAGGTGGCCTGCAACCGTCCCTTCGGCAACGAGCGGCCCAGTGAGCCGTTCCGGAATTTTCCCTACCGTCCGGGGCCGGAGGAGGTGGCCAGGATTCGGGTGCAACTGGAGGAAGGCTTGGAAAAGGGGAGGGAGCGCCTTGCCCGGTGAGGCGGACCGGCGGATCGAAGATTGGCGTCGGACGCCGGCGGCGGAACTGGCGGAGATGGCCTGGCGGGAGCGGATGTCGAATTTTCCGGCCCGGCTCTTTGCCTCGGCTCCGGGAGCCAAGCGATACCACAACGCCTTTTTCGCCAGTCGGTCCCGGAGTTTTGTGAATCTGACCGTAACCGGGGAGGCCTGCGCCCTCGGTTGTGATCACTGCCGGGGCAAGCTCCTCCAGACCATGGTTTCTGTGGCCGACCCGGCCGAGTTGGTCAGCCGGGCGGAGGATCTGCGACGCGACGGAGCCAAGGGTGTCCTCCTTTCCGGGGGATGCACCTCGGACGGCAGGGTGCCGCTGGACGGACACCTGGAGGCCATCGCCAAGGTGAAGGAGATGGGTCTGACCGTCTTGGTGCACGGTGGCCTGGTGGAGCGGGAGACGGCCCGCGGACTGAAGGCGGCGGGAGTGGATCAGGTTCTGCTGGACGTTATAGGGGATGAGGAGACCATCCGGCAGGTTTACCATCTGGACCGGACCCCCGACGACTACCGGCGGACCCTGGAAATATTGCGGGAAGAGGAACTGGAGGCGGTGCCCCACATCGTCCTGGGTCTGAAATTTGGGCGCCTGGGAGGGGAATACCGGGCACTGGAGATGATCACCTCCACCCAACCGGCGCACATTGTCCTGGTTTCGCTGCAGCCTCTCCCCGGCACTCCCATGGAGGCGGCGCCGGTAACAGCGGGAGCGGAACTGGGAAGACTGGCGGCCATAGCCCGTCTCCTCAACCGGACCGTTCCCATTTCGCTGGGGTGTGCCAGGCCGGCCGGGGAAGGCAAGGACGAGATGGAGATCGGGGCGGTGGCGGCTGGAGTCAACGGGGTGGCCTACCCGGCGGAGGGAACGGTTCGGTACGCACGCGGGCGCGGGCTGGAAGTGGAATTTGCGGAAGTCTGTTGCAGTTTGTTGGGAGCACGGCAGGCCTGAGGAGAATTCCCGCCGGAAATGGGGGGAAGAAAAATGACCAAACAAAATCTCGAGGAAATCTACCAACTGCATAACGAGATCTGCCGTCCTTTGGGCGACCCAAAACGGATCATGCTCCTGAACTACCTGCGGGACGGTCCAAAGACGGTGGGGGAAATGGTGGAGGAACTGGAGTTGAAGCAGGCCAACGTATCCCAGCACCTGGCCATCCTGCGCCACAGCTTGTTGGTGCGCACGAAACGGGAAGGCTCGAACATTTTTTATGAACTGGCCGACGAACGGATCATCAGCGTTTTGGACTTGTTGCGGGAAATCCTCCGGGGACAGTTGGATCAAAAACGGCGAATTCATGACCGTTATTTTGATGCCACGTAAACGGCCGGAAAACCGGTGACGCAAGGTGTCCGGCAGGGGCTCGGGAGGCGGATTTTTGGCCAAGGGAGGCAACGCAAACGCAAAGAGACGACCTGGAGAAACTGATCGGCCTCCTGTACGAGCCGGAGTCCTTGGTCGATACGGCGGCCGCCATGAAGGAGATTCTCGAAGAGCGTTTCGGGGAACTTCCCGCCGTCCTGCGGCTGTTGGAGGCCGAACCGGGGGCTTTTTTGACCGAAGGACTGCGGCGTTTTCGCCGCTTTTCCGGCGGGAAGCTGACCGCCAGGGAACGGGAGGCGGCGGCGATCGGCGCCTCCGCCGCTCTGCAGTGCCCCCATTGTATCCGCGCCCACGTGGCCAAGGGGCGGGAGGCGGGATTCAGCGACGAAGAACTGGCCGAGGTGTTGCGGATGGCCGCAACCATGGGGGAATCAAGCATTTTGTCCTGGGGGGTGCGGGCGCTGGCGCCGACCCTGGAAGAATAGGACAGGTTCCCGATATCCAAGCCAAAAGGAGGGGATTCAAGGTGAAGGAGCGAGGTATGGCCGGCCACTGTCGGGAGGTATCTTTCCGCGAGGTGGATTTTCGTCCGACGGCGGAGGCCGCGCGCCTGGCCTTGGTGGGCAAATACCTTTACCGTGACAGCAAGTACGTGGCCATGGTTCGGGGGCAAGAAGCAGCGGTTGTTCAGGTATTTCCCGAAGCCCGCCCGGGGGAACTCTTCCGGGAGGTGGAGGAGATGCACGTGCTGGCGGAAGCTCCCCGTTGCCGTTTTCTGCGGGACCGCTCGGTGGACGTGAACTCTCCAACGGCCCTGCAGGAAGCCGCCTGCCGCTACGGCACGCCCTTGGTGCTGGAGGGTTCCTTCAATCACGTGAATTTCTTGGTGCAAAGAGAGGGGGTGGAAGTGAGGGTTCTGGACGTTATTCCTCCGGAACCGAAACTGTTGCGACAGGCGGAGACCATCCTGCGCAATTCGGAACTGCCGGCCATCACCCTGGTGCCCGACTTCATTGACCTGCGGGAGATGGCCGCCAGGGTGAGCGGAGCGGTGATGTATCCCTGCCGGGCCGCCGGCTTGGTGAAGGGGCCCAAAGTTTCTTTTTTGGATGAGGGACCGCGGCTTGACGGTCCGGTGACGTTGGTTGGTTGCGATCGATCCCTGGAAATTTTCCGGACGCTTTACGGTTACAACCCGCCGCGGCTTGACTTTTGCCCCCGCCGACAACTGGTGAAGGGGCAGCGTCTTTTGACCAAGTGTTGTCGGTTGCGGGGGAACGTGGAGAAGGGCGACGGTTGGGCCTTGGTGCCCTGGGGGGCGTCGTTGGAGCAGGTGGGCGAGGCCCTGGCCTACCTGGTCAGCCTGCCCGTAGTGGAAAATAACGAAGAGGAAGAGGTGGCATCGAATGGCGGAAGGTGAAGATGAAAAACTGTTTCTGATGCTGTTGACCTCGGGCCTGAACAACCCGGCGCTGGCCCGTTCGGCCCTGATGTTCGCCACGGTGGCCAAGGTGGCCTTCGACCTGCGAACGGTGGTCTACTGCATCCAGGACGGAGCCGACGTGCTGGTGAAAGGCGGAGCGGAGAAGGAACCGCCGATGAAGCCGGGGCAGCCGACCCTGCGGCAGCGGTTGGACGAAGCTCTGGAGGCCGGCGTGGAACTTGAGGTCTGCGAGGTGACCGCCATCAACAAGGGTATTCACGCCGAGGACCTGATCGAGGGGGCCACAATCTCGGGAGCGGCGTCGCTGATCGCCCTGACCATGGAGGCGGTGGGCAGCCTCACCTTCTGAGGCGGAGGGTTCCGAATCCCGGTGCCAAGTGTTACCCAATCGGGAGGGAGGCAGAGGAATGTTTTCCGCAAGCTATCATCGAGTAGTTTTTTTCGGGGTGCAGTGGTGGACCGCAGGCTTTTATCTCAGTGCCCTGGTGGCCCTGGCCATCATGGTTTGGGGTATCTGGCTCAAGGTTTCCCTTTGGCAGAGCGGCGACGCCGACCCCGCGGTCATTCGGGGTCCGCTGGACCAAGGAAGCGGTTGGACATTGTCCTGGAGGGCGGTGGCCTGGTTTTTTTCGGCGGATTGCCTGTTGGCCCTGCGGGTGTTGCGCCGCGGTTTCTACCGTTGGATCATGCTGATGCTGGTGATGTGGGGGTTCCTGATCCTTTTCGCCGGGAGCTTGGCTCTTATGGTAAGCCATGACTTCGGCACCCACTTCCTGCACGGCGTGGTCTACTATGACTTCAAGCTGATCCTCAACTGGGCCGGAGTGGCCTTACTCGTCGGCCTGCTGGGGCAGGCCGTGCGTCGCTACATCATGGCCAAACCCCAGGAAAAGGTGTACAACGGCGAGGATGCCTTCATGCTGATCCTATTTTTCGCGATCGGACTCACCGGCTTCCTGCTGCAGGGAGCAGGCATGGCGGCCGAGGCCAACCGGGTTCCCGAACTATCCTGGCCCACCCTGGGAGCCTGGGTTGGGCGGCAGTTTGTGGCCATGGGTCCGGCGGCGGCCGGCTCGTGGCATGTGGCCATCTGGTTTGTGCACGTTTACCTGGCCCTTTTCATGATCGCCTACATTCCATTCTCCAAAATGTTCCATATGTACGCGGCGCCGCTGGCCGCCGGAGCCGCAGCCCGGCGACGCTTCATTCGCACCGGCGGGGCCGCTGCGCCGGTGCCGCCGGCGGGGGCGGTGGCCGGAAGCGGCCGGGCGCTCAAGAGTTAAAGGACGCTTGGGTTTCCAGTGAAAGGAGAGATACCGTAAAATGTGCGCCATGAAAGCCGAAAAACCGGAAGTGCGCTTATGGGAGGGGTTGACCCGTTCCGACCTGATCTCCCTGGACGCCTGCACCCGTTGCGGGCAATGCATCCCCTATTGTCCGATTCAGGAGGCGTCGGGGCAGCGGGACATATCCCCGCCGGAAAAAATAACCATGTTTCGCCAACTGCTGTCGTCCCAGCGGGGAGCCAGAGCGGTCCTGTTCGGCCAGCGTCCCCTGGACCGGGAAAAGCTGCAGAAACTGAGCGACGCCCTGTACCACTGCACCGTGTGCGGCGTCTGTGGGGAATACTGCGAGGTCGGCATCAACTGCATGCGCCTGTGGCCGGACATGCGTCACAAGATGGTGGAATTGGGAGTGGGACCGTTTGGCCCACAGAAAGACACTCCGAAGACGACCTGGGAATTCAAGAACCCCTACGGACAACCGCACTCCGAGCGGCTGGCCTTCCTGCCGCCGGACGTCCACGTCGAAAAGGCGGCGGAGAACGGCTTTTACGTGGGATGCTCGGGAGCGTATCCGTCCAAGCCCATGGTGGCGGGTGCGGTGAGGGTTCTGCAGGCGGCCGGGGTGCCCTTCACCATCTTGGATGACGAATGGTGCTGCGGCTTTCCCCTCTGGGTCGTCGGGGTCCACGACAAGGTGGAGCAATTCGTGCGCCACAACGTGGATGAATTCGTGCGCCGGGGTGTCAAGCGGCTGATCACCTCCTGCCCCTGCTGTACCACCATGATCACCGGGAATTGGCCGCGCTATTATGGGAAAGAGCTGCCGTTCGAAGTGGTGCACACCACCGAGGTGGTTGCCGACGCCCTGCGGCGGGGCAAGCTGAAGATCAGGGAATACCGCAAAAAGATCACCTACCACGATCCCTGTCTATTGGCCAGGGGGCCGCGCGAAGTGATCCGTCCGCCGCGTGAGGTCTTGGAGTATGTTCCGGGGCTGGAACTGGTGGAGATGGAGCGGCACGGTCGTCTGAGCAAGTGTTGCGGCGCCGGCGGTGGCATCCGACGGGCCAATTTCAAAATGTCCATCGACATGGCCAACATCGTCATCACGGACGGGGATAAGCTTGGGGTGGACGAAATGCTCATCGACTGCCCGGCGTGTTTCGAGCGGATGCATCTGGCCCAGCAGCAGCCGGATCATCCCAGCGATCTGCCCATTTTGGACCTGATGGACGTCATATCAAGGCTTGTATAACTCGCCAAAGGTGGTAAAGTAAACAGGGGGATTAACGAGGGGGTCTTGATTTCCCACTCGGCATCCCCCTCTCCCCTGCCGGGTCAACCGCCGGGCGGCGGCGATGTCCGGTGGGAGCCTTTTTCGCCAAACCCCCCAGAGGAGGTGGTGGTGGCAACTCAAAGATGGCAATCGTGTGTCTTTGCTTCGGTCCGGCAACAACTCATAAAAGGAGTGTGGTGGAACAGTGACCCCAGAAGAAACCGGTCGTTACATGGATGAGAAGATGGGCTTCGTCCCCAGAATGTTTAACACCATCAACCAGGTGACCGATGGGCCCGGCAAGACGTTTGCCGATTTCTACGCCTCGATCTTTTCCGACGGAGCCCTGTCCAAGAAAACCAAGGAACTAATTTTCACGGCCATCGCCGTTTCCTGGAAGTCACCGCGTTGCCTGGTGCACGTCATTCCCGCCATCAAAAGTGGAGCCACCCAGGGGGAGATCTTCGAGGCCGTTGCCGTGGGCATGATCGCCGCCGGGTTCGTTCCCGGTGGTCCGGGCATTCCCTACGCCTTCGAGTATGCCCTGAAGGTGCTGGAGGTTGCCGGCAAGTACACCAAGGGCGAACCTTGGGAGTACATGTCCCCTCCGGAATTCCGCGGTTAGCCGAAAAAAACGAGAGGGGGAGGGCCACAAGCCTTCCCCCTCTTCGATGTGGCCGGGCGAAGCGGAGTTCGCCGTGTGGTCAACCACCGACCAGGAAACGGAAAGTGAGCACGGGGTTTACCGTGTCGGTGCCCGCCGTTCCCAGGTTGTGCCCGTTGACCTGGAGTCGGACTCCGGGAGCATAGCCGAATCTGATCCGTAGCTTCTTTTGCGCCGTCCAAGTCACACTGCCGGAGGACAGTTCGATCCCCGGAGACGGGGTGACGGCCCGACCGTCGGCGATGACGCTGACCCAGCAAAGGGCGGAAAAAGAAGCCGTGACGGAAATTGGTCCGGGGCTCACCCCGTAGGTGACCAAGCCGTTCCGGTCGGAGACCATGGTCAGAGTGGGCGAAATCCGGGCAACCCTGGGCGACGACTTGGAGACAACCCGCGGCGGCATCTTCCCGCCGGAACGGTGTCCGTAAAAAAAGCGCGGAGAGTAATAGGCCACGACGGCCAGGAGAACCACCAATAGGGCAATGAGGGTGGGAGACACCCGGCGAGTGGGGACGGCGTGGGCCGGGCGCCTGGCCCGCGGCGGGGCGGAATCGGGCGAAGGTGTTTCGGAAACCCGCTCCACCGCCGGCGGAGCCGTTGCTTCCGTGGGAGCCGCCGGCGGAGCCGTCGACCCCGGAAGTAGCTCTCGGGCGAGCAGTGCCGCCGCGTCCAAACCGAGAAAATTGGCGTAGGACCGCAGGAAACCGCGCCGGTAAACATCACCGGGGATGATCTCAAAGTTGCCGCTTTCCAAAGCCGTCAGGTAACGTTCACGAATTTTCGTCTCCGCTTGAACCTCGGCTAGAGTCAGGCCCTTATCCTCACGGGTGCGTTGCAACAGTTGTCCGGTTTCTCTGGGGGTCATCGTTTCCCTCCCTTCCAAAAAGTCATCTGGAAAATTATAATTATAACGGATGGTAAACCCGGGGTCCGGAGTTAATCGAGGTCACGCGTCTATTATAGCCGTATTTCGCGGTGTCACGCAAAATACCTGCAGTAACTTTTCCTCGGCCGACCGGAAAGAGGGAAGGGGGCGACGCACGGCGAATTGGCGGATTGAAGTGAAGTCCGGGCGCGGATAGGAGACGTTTTTCCGCCCGTTCGCCGCCTGTTGCCGGCGCGTTCCGGCGACAATCTTGATTGTAAAGAGGCGAGGCGATGATGGTTCGGGTTGGGGTGATGGGGGCCACGGGTAACGCGGAAGGGGAACTGACGCGCCTTTTGCTTGGCCACCCGGGGGTGGAGACGATGGCCCTGGTGTCCAGATCGCGGGTGGGAACCGAAGCCGGAGCAGTCTTCCCCAACCTGCGCGGACTTGGCCACGTCCTGGAGGATGCCGGCGCGCTGGCCGACTGTCGGGCGGTTTTTCTGGCCATGCCCCACGGAGAGGCCATGACGGTGGCGCCGGCTCTGCTGGCGGCGGGGATCGTGGTGGTGGATCTGGGAGCCGACTACCGGCTGCGGGATCCCGAGGTGTACCGGGAATGGTACGGCAAGGAGCACGCCAGTCCTGGAATGTTGCCTCAGGCCGTCTACGGCCTGCCGGAGTTTCACCGGTCGGAATTGAGGGACGCCCACCTGGTGGCGGCCCCCGGTTGTTACCCGACGGCCGCCCTGCTGGGAGCCCTTCCCCTGGTCGCCGCGGGCGCCGTCGATCCGCGGACCGTGATCGTGGATGCCGGCTCCGGGGTTTCGGGAGCCGGGCGCTCATCCGCCGGGGAATACCAGTTTGCCGAGGTGAACGAAAATTTTCGGGCCTACCGTCCCGGCTTGCACCGCCACACGCCGGAGATGGAGCAGGAGTTGTCCCGCGCGGCGGGACGGCAGGTGCGGATCACCTTCACGCCCCACCTCGTGCCCATGACCCGCGGGATTCTGGCCACCATCTACGGGCAACTGACCGGCGGCCATAGGACCGAGGATCTGTTGGACATTTTCAAAAACCGCTACGCGGGGGAACCATTCGTCCGGGTTCTGGAGGGCTTGCCGGAGACCAAGGCCGTCGCCGGCTCCAACTTCTGCCACCTCAGCGCCAGGGTGGACCGGCGCACGGGGAGGGCGCTTGTCTTCGTGGCCATTGACAATCTGGGCAAGGGGGCGGCCGGTCAGGCCGTCCAAGCCTTCAACCTGGCCTTCGGTTTCCCGGAGACCACGGGTCTCGAACGTCCGGGGGTCTATCCCTGATCAGCCAACGAAAAGATTGGGAGGAGCAATAAGGATTGCAAAAAGGCGTTACCTTCCCCCGCGGCTTCCTGGCGGGCGCCGGGAAAGCGCGGATCAAGGGGGACCGGGCCGACCGGGAGGATGTGGCCCTGATCTATTCGGAGGTTCCGGCGTCGGCGGCCGGTGTCTTCACCCGCAACCTGGTTCGCTCGGCTCCCGTCGAGTTGACCGAGGAGCACCTGCGCCGCACGGCTGGGCGGTTGCGGGCGGTGGTGGCCAACAGCGGCAACGCCAACGCCTGCAACGGCCTTTCGGGGATGGAAGCGGCGCGGCGCATGGCCGCCGCGGCGGCGGCGGCCCTCAACCTGACCGAGGACCGGATCGCAGTGGCCTCCACCGGGGTCGTGGGGATGCCTTTTCCCATCGCCAAGGCGGAAGCGGGCATCGCGGCGGCGGCACGCGGCCTCTCCGGGGATGGAGGGTCCGTCGCGGCCAGGGCAATCATGACCACCGACACCTTTGCCAAGGAAACGGCGGCGACCTTCTCCTGCGGTGGACGCGTCTGCAGCGTGGGTGGAATGGCCAAGGGTTCGGGAATGATTCACCCGGACATGGCCACCATGCTGGCCTTTCTAACCACCGACGCGCCGGTTGAGCCGTCCGCCCTGCACCTGGCCCTGACCGCGGCGGTGAAGCGCACCTTCAACGCCGTCACCGTGGACGGAGACACCAGCCCCAACGACACGGTCCTGGTCTTGGCCAACGGTGTGGCCGGAGGTGAGGCCATTGGGACGGCATCACCCGGCTATCCCCTCTTTGCGGCGGCCCTGGAAGAGGCCTGCCGGGATCTCAGTCGGCAGATCGCCCGCGACGGCGAGGGAGCCACCTGCCTGGTGGAGGTGCGGGTGGAGGGGGCGGACGACGAGGAACAGGCCAGGCGGATCGCCCGGACCGTCGCCCGCTCCCCCTTGGTCAAAGCGGCGGTTCACGGGCGCGATCCCAACTGGGGACGCATTCTCGTGGCGGCCGGTTACGCCGGAGTGCCCTTCGACCCGGCGCGGGCGGCGATTTTCATCGGGGCGGTGCCCGTGGCCCGGAACGGAACGGCCCTTCCCTTCGACGAAGCGGCGGCCGGACGGGAACTGGCGGCGCCCGAGGTTTGCCTGCGTTTGGTGGTGGGGGATGGCGGCGGCGCCGCCACGGCGTGGGGCTGCGACTTGTCGGCGGAGTACGTGCGGATCAACGCGGATTATCGTTCCTAGGGAACTGGTGAAAAACTCTCCGCGCATCGGAAAAGTTGGGGTCTGGTCAAAAAGGTCCCGAGGCAATAGGTGCCCCTCCCTCCCGCCTGATGCGGTGTCCCCATCAGGGGCGGGAAGGGGACCCACATGCCGATGGCATGAGGGGAAGGTTCCCGGGTTCAAGGAACGGCTTGCCGTTCCTTCCTTGAAAATGGAGGGGTTCCGATTGCCGTTCTCAACCAACAGTGGGCAACGACGCATATGGGCCTTTTTCACCAGATCCCTAGCCGGGCGCTTTCTCCGCCTTCTTGCCGCCCAGGACAACGGCGGTCGGCCCCCCGGCGCACAGGCGACAACCGTTGCAGGAGGCCAAGCGGCTTTCGAAGACGCGCCGGATAATCCGGGCGGTCTCACCCTCCGCACCCCGGTCCACCCCGTGGAGCACGACCTCTCGGGGAGCCAAGGAGATCAGGGCGCTGAGGACCAGATCGTCGCAACTGACGTTTGCCTCGATCATTTCCGCCACCAGGTGCCCGAAATTCCCGGCGCGGATGGGGTCGCCGACCCCGTCCAGCAGGACGGGACTGCCGGTTTCGTTGAAAACCACGTTCACCGCTTCGAGACGTGGTTCCTGGGCTTCGATGAAGAGTTGCAGGAAACCGATGAATTCGTTGAACTCCTTTTCCAGCAGGAAATCGTCCACTGACCGTTCGACGGCCTCCTGCAGTTCCTCCCGGTATTCCCCCAAGCGGAAGGTGAACAGGCCGTCCAGGGAGATGTCGCTGTCTCCGCGCAAATAGTCCACGACGACCTTTTGGATTTTGGCGCGGCGATCCTGGTCGATTTCCCCGCTGGGATGCAGGGACATCCGGGCCTGTTGCAGCACCGCTTCCCGTTCCTGGGCGGTGAAGCGGGTTCCCTCCTCGACCAGCATCCGTTCCAACGCCGCCGTTTCCTTCTCCGTCAGGATCACCCGGGCGATCAGGGCTGCCAGATCCTGCCGCCAATTCCCTCGGAGGTCGCGCAGCAGCAGGAAGGTTTCCCCCCC
>JAJZBP010000030.1:12535-14048 GCA_021798855.1 Bacillota bacterium | reverse complement strand
CGGCGATTCACCTGCTGGTGCTGCTGGCGCTATTGCCGGCCGGAGAAGTGGTCAGCATCGAACGGCTGGCCACCTTCCAAGGGGTATCGGCCAGTTTCATCAAGAAGGTCTTGACCGGTTTGAGCAAGGCCGGATTGGTTGCCGCCAAACCGGGACAGGTGGGCGGAGTGGCCTTGGCCGGGAAGCCGGACGAGATCAACCTGGATCAGATCCACCGCGCCCTGCAGGGTGATGCCCCGTTGTTCAGGTGCGCCGAGGTCCGTCGCCGGGGGGTGGACCCGTATGCAGGCGACCAACCGTGCGGCATCGCCCGAGCCTTCAGCCGGGCGGAGGCGGCTTGGCGTCAAGCGTTGGCCGAAGTGACTCTGGCCGACCTCGCCGGCGCCCCGGCCGTGGCCGGTCTGAAACAACGCTTTCACCGTTATCTTTGGTCGTCGGACGGCGGTTCGGATGATTAGAAGTCTTAGGGGAAGAGGTGGGTTTCCTTGTTGGATGAAACGGCCCGGGAGGTCTTGGAAACGGCCGAAGTGGTGACCATCGCCACTCAGGGGCCGGACGGTCCCCACCTGGTGGCCACCTGGGGAGACTACGTGCGGACCTTGGGCACGCAGGAGCGGGGGAAGATGGTCATTCCGGTGGGGGGGATGCGCCGCACCGAGGAGAACCTGCGGGCGGACAACCGGGTGGTCCTGCTGGCGGGGTCCCGGAAGGCTCGGGGAGGCCGCGGCACCGGGCAGGGCTGCCGGATCACCGGGGAGGGGAGCATTGTCACGTCGGGTGAGGACTTCGACCGGGTCAGGGCCAACTTTACCTGGGCCAGAGGAGCTTTGGTTGTCCGGGTTACCGGTTGCGAAAAGCAGTTGTGACCGAGGAGGTTTGCCATGCGCCGCTCCGACAAGGCCATTTCAGACGTCGCGGAAATGGAGGAAATTCTGGGCCGCGTCACCGTCGGTTATCTTGGTCTGTGCGATGGGGAAGCGCCATACGTGGTGCCGGTGAACTTCGTTGGTCTCGACGGGCGGATTTACTTTCACGGCGCGGCTCAGGGGCGCAAGATGGCGATAATCTTGGGGCGCGGCCCGAACCGTCCGGTGGCCTTCACGGTGGCCCAGTCGGCCGGCTTCACCGTGGGGGAGGGCGCCTGCAACACAGGCACCCGTTACCGAAGCGTCATGATTCGGGGGACGGCCAGGCTTGTTCAGGACGACGGTGAAAAGCTGCGGGCGCTGACGGGCCTTTTGGCAAAATGCGTGCCGGAAGGCGGCTTTCGCCCCTTGACATTGGAACTGGCGGCCGGCTACCGTTCAAGACGGGGCAGCACCACGGCGGTGGTGGCCATCGAGATCGAGGAGATGACCGGCAAAAAAGACGGGTGGGAAGACCAGCATTATGCTCCGGACGATTCTCTCGGGGAGTAATGGAAGTCCGGACACCCGGGTCTTCGACGCCGGCGGACGGGCAATGTTCCAACTTGCGCCGCGTGTTCACTCACGCTGCGGAAGGCGACAGCACC
>JAJZBP010000030.1:0-12525 GCA_021798855.1 Bacillota bacterium | reverse complement strand
ATAGACTTCAATCTCCCGGCGTCGGTTATCCGTTCCAAACGATCCTTGGAGATGAAGGCTGCGCCGGGGGCACGGCTCCGGGGCGTTCCCGAGGCGCAAGCCGGTGCCGTTGGATACGACCATATCCAGACGGTTCTGTTCGACAAAGGGGTGACGGACGGGACGCACATCATGCCGGCGGACGGCGGCGTAGACTTGAGGGTGGAATAGAAGGAGGCTGACCATGGAGAAAATTACTGCCGGCACGTTGATTCGCGACGTGGTGGAGCGTTATCCGGCGACGGTGGGAGCCTTTGCCAGACACGGTTTGCCCTGTACCGGCTGTCACCTGGCGGCGGCGGAAACGGTGGCCCAGGGGGCGGCGGCCCACGGCATCGCGGTGGGGCCTTTATTGGAGGATCTAAACCGGGTGGCGGAGGGTGGCGAGGCCGGCGCCGGGCCGGCGGCGCCGCCGCGACCGCCGGGAAAGCTGGAGCGGGAGGGCATCCGGCGGGTGGTGGCGGTGATGAGCGGCAAGGGTGGGGTGGGCAAATCCCTGGTCACCGGCCTTTGCGCCGTCAGCACCCGGCGGGCGGGGATGGCCACGGGCATCCTGGACGGTGACATCACCGGCCCCAGCATTCCCAAGATGTTCGGGCTGGACAACGGAGCCGCCCGCCAAGGGGAGGTGCCGGCGACCTCCCGGAGCGGCATCCGCATCGCCTCGATGAACCTGCTGCTGGAGGCGGATGACCAGCCGGTCATCTGGCGCGGCCCGATGGTTTCGGGCGCCCTGCGCCAGTTCTTCACCGACCTGGACTGGGGACGATTGGATTACCTGTGGGTCGACCTGCCGCCTGGGACCTCGGACGCGCCGCTGACGGCCCTCCAGTCCCTGCCCCTGGACGGGGTGGTGGTGGTGGGTTCGCCCCAGGCGTTGGCGTCCATGGTGGTCAGAAAGGCGATCAACCTGGTGCGGGAAATGGGGGTTCCCATCCTGGGGGTGGTGGAAAACATGAGCTACATGGAACTGCCCGGCGGCGGGCGGGCCGAACCTTTCGGCCCCAGCCGGGCCTACGACCTGGTGCTGGCGGCGGGGGCGCCCCTGTTGGCCCAACTGCCCCTGGATCCAGGAGTGGCCGCGGCTTGTGACGCCGGGGTGATCGAGAATTACCGATCCGCTTCGGCGGAGGAATTGGAGAAGAACCTGCTGAAGGTGCTGGGAGAGAAGGAATAGGTCGGGGCGAGCGGGAGCCCGCCGGGCGCGGCGGGGTGTCCCGGAGCCCGGAGGGAGATGGATATGACGATGGGGCACAAAACGGCCGTTCGGCGGGAGACGGGCGCTTGGGCCATGCTGGGCACGGCGGTATTGGCCGGTCTGGCGGCGGGTGGCTGGGGCCGGCCCGGACTGTTGGCGGCCCTGGCCACCGGCGCGGCCCTTTGGGCGGTGCAGGCGCCCGGCGCCCGGCGCTGGCTGTTGGTCACGGCGGCGGTCCTGGCCGGCGTGGCGGCCCTGCTGGTGACGCGGCGCCTCGGCCTACTGCTGCCCGGCGGCATCGGGGCGGTCCTGCTGGCCCTGCGCCTGTGCTTGCGGCGCGGCTCCTGGGGCGAGCAACTGGCCGGTATCGGCCTGACGGCGACTGCGGCGGCGGGAGTGGCGTACGCCGCCGGGGGGACGGTGACGGCGACCGTCGTCGTTGCCGGGCTGGTGGCGGCCCACCAGACGGGCGGAATCCTGCGGGTGCGGCGGGCCACCGGGCGGGCCGAGGTTGCGCCCTTTTGGCCGGAGGCCGCCGGTTTGGTCGCGGCATTTCTTTTGGCGGTTGGGGGCGGCTTGGCGCCGCCTTTTTCCTTTTTGGCTTTTCTCCCCGGACTGTGGCGATCCTTAGGGTTGCCGGCCGTTCGCCCGCACGGGCGGGAGGAATTCCGGCGCCTGGGACGGGCGGAAACCGCCGTCTCGGTGGCCTTTCTGGTTCTGTTCATCCTGGCGGTCTGGGTCGGCAGGCCGATGAGCTGGCGGGGCTGAAATAACGGTTTCGTCGTTTCCCGCCGGTGACCGGCGGGAAACGACGTCTTCCACTGAAAAAAACGAAGAGAGTTGGCGGTCGGGCAGGAAATTTGCGCAAGTTATGTCGAACGTACTATGTTATTGGGAACGGCGACCAATTCCACCGTCGCGACGCGGGAGACCGGGGAGGTAAACCGGCTTGCGGGTTACATTCACTTTGGAGCCGCGGGGACGTTCCTGCGTCTTTCCCATCCATTACCCGCGATTTTTGCAGGCGGCCTTCTACAATCTGCTCACCCCGGAGGTGGCGGAATTCGTCCACGACGACGGCTTTCCCGCCGGAGGGCGGCGGCTGCGGCTCTTCGCCTTTTCGCGTCTTTTGGGTGACCACCGCCTACGCCGGCAGACCAAGGAGATCGAGTTTGCCGGCCGGGTGCAGTTGGTGGTTTCCTCGCCGGTGGAAACCGTGGTCCGGGACCTGGCCAACGCCATTTTGCGCCACGAGTCTTTGCGGGTGGGCAGCGAGATCTTGGCGCTCAAACAGGTGGCCCTGGCCGAGCCCGTGGTTTCCGGCCCGCGGCTGACCGTCAAAACCCTGTCGCCCATCACCGTGTACAGCACCATGCACAAGGCGGAGGGGACGCCCTACACCGTTTTCTTCCATCCCCGCGAAGAGGAGTTCGGGCGGCTGGTGGGCTTGAACCTGGCGCGCAAATACGCCGCCTACCACGGGAAGGATTCGCCTTTTCCCCCGGATGCCGTCCGCACCCGTCCGCTGGGTCGGGTGCAACAAAATATCGTGTTGTACAAAGGCGGCGTGATCAAAGGCTACAGCGGGCGTTTTGCGGTGGAGGGGCCGCCGGAACTTTTGCAGATGGGCCTGGACGCGGGGTTGGGCGGGAAAAATTCGCAAGGGTTCGGACTGGTGGAGGTGGAGGGAGGCGTTGCGGAGGGACAAGTGGACTTGGCGGCAAAATATTGACGCTTGGTTGGTAATCGGCGTAGAATGGACTTGGGGGGCATGAGTATACCTAAAAGGTATTGAAACAGGAGGATGTTAGTGGATTCGGCCCCCCTTAGTGATTTTTAGGTGCTGTTATGGACATTATTTGTGGGGAGAAAGAAGGGTATTAAAGATGGCTGAGTTAAAATTGAAGTTGCCGTTTGAAATCAGCGAAGAAGACGCGCTGTTTTTGCTATGTATTAAGCTTGTGGAAACCGGACGTCTTTCAACCGGGGAAGCGGCCCAAGTGACTGGTTATACACGAAGGGAGTTTGTGGAGCGATTCGTGAGGGAAGGAGGAAATCCATTCCCTTATTCGCCGAGTGATGTCGAGATGGAGGTTGACAATTTGGAAACCAAGTGCTAGCCTTGCCGTAGCCTCGAAAAATTTTTAAGGAGAATGTTGGTGAAGTAAAAGGAGTAGGCATAAGTGAAAGAATTAAAGGCGATAGTGGTAGATACCACATGCCTTATTGGCTTGGAGAACATCGGCGGAATACATATCTTAATGGAATTATTTGACACCGTCATTGTTCCTTCTTCGGTCAAAGTAGAGTTCGAAAAACCAGGACTAACCTTACCCGGCGAGTTTACCGTTTTGATGGCAAAACAAGGCTTGGACCTTGGGTTAGGGAAAGGGGAAACCGAAGTCATTGGCTTGGCCTTAGAAATGGGCGGGGTGCTTGCCGCGCTGGATGACTTGAAGGCAAGAAATGTTGCGTTGAGACTTGGGATTAGGACAGTTGGAGTATTGGGTTTACTTGTTAAGGTCAAGAAGGCAGGAATCATTGAATTGGTGGAGCCAGCGATTAATGAGATGCGGCAATCCAATTTTCGGGTGAGCAACGAACTGTATGCCAAAGTTCTGGAACTTGCGAACGAGGGCAAAAGAAGTTACTAAATAAAAATACAATTTTTTGTTGGCACTTGTACACCGGATGTCAGGGTGACGGAGATATAATCGGGAAGAACAGGCCACCGGTTTGGGGAGGGGGATTTTGATGCTGGTGGAGTCGTTGATCCGTTTGGGAAAGGTGTTGGCCGGCGGCGGCGGTGAGCCGGCGGAAGTCCTGCGCCAACTCTCCGACGCCGAAGACAAGGGGAGGGATTTCTACCGGCGGGTTTACGTGGTCGAAGTGGAGCACAAAGGCGACGGAATCAGGGTGTCTGCCCACCCCGTTGCCCAGTGGGGAGACGCACGCAAAGATGGTCGGCGGGAAACTTTTCAGGTGGACCGGTGGAAGGTGGTGGCCGCTCCGGTGGCGGTTCCAACGAGAGGAAACCCCAGTAAGCCTCAAGGGCGCTATCCGGTAGCGGCTTACTATTTTTTCAAGAGCCAGCACCGGGAATTCAGCGAAGAGTTGCCTTCCGTTACCGGTTTTCTCCGGGGCAGGATGGAGAAGACGGAAGGCGGTTTGAACTACGGCCTGGAGGACTTGGAAGAAATAGCGAAGGTCTGGCGGGAGCGCCTTCGGGAGGACGAGCCGGGAAAAGGGATGGTGATCCTTACCGAAACTGGAGAGGAACGACCGTATCTGTTGGCCGCATTTCCCGCTTCGAATAACGTGGCCAGGAGCGGACTGGTTCCGGATCGGTGGATCGTGCCTCGTTTGGACCGCATCCTGGAGAACTTCTGGTGGGCCAAGGCGGAAGAGGGGGCCAAGCACGGCAAGGGCCAAGATGGACAGTGTTCCTTTTGTGGCGCCCAAGGAGAGGTGGTTTCCCTTTACGCCAAGGCGTGGCCTTTTTTTACCACCACTTGGACCGCCCCGCTACCCCAGGAATTGGCGGAAGACCGGCTGGTGGAGGGAGTGGCCCTCTGCCCGGCTTGTTACGGAAACCTAACCTTCGGGGGGAAGTTTTTCGAGGCGTCGAGTCGCCGGTTGCCTCGCCGCCTGGTTCAGGAGATCTTTTCGCCTGAGGGCAGCGCGGCGGGTAAGGAGATGGCCAGGCGAGGGGGGAACGTACCTCCGCTATCCGGTTGCGCCTTGGCCCTGCCCGTGCTGGATGGTTTCTTGCAGGACGAGGAGGATCGCCACGGTTTCCTCAACGGGCTTATGAAAATACGGAATAAAGAGAGTGAGGGAAGCGTCACTCATTTGGAGGACATCACCGGCTTTGAGTTCAGTCTGCCGGAGGAAATGGGAGAAGATGTTTACCGACTGCACCTGATTTATTACACCCGGAGCAACGCCGACATCCAGCTTCATGCCACCATCGAGGACGTGCTGCCTTCGGTGGTACGGAAGGTCGTTCAGAAAGTCTTGGCGCCGGTGAAAGATGAAGCCACGGCTTTGGAGATACCTTGCAACCTTCCTTGGCTCCTGGTCAGGGCCTACGGCAAAGGGCGGCTCTGGGGAGCGATGGAAGCGGTACTTCGGCGGCGTTCGTTGGAACGGGATAGTTTTTTGCGTAACGTGGTTTCCCGGATGAACGAGGCGGCCAAGGAACTGGGGAAAAAATGGTGGCTCCTGCGCGAGGAAGCCAGGTTCTACGCCCTTTTCTCCCTGTTCCAGAAGCTTTATGAAGAAAAGATATTGGAGGAAGGAGGGAATGGGAAGGTGCGTTCATGGCGAGAGTTGCAAACCATGTTGGGAGGGCCGGCGGAAGGCATCACCTGCCAAGACGTTGAGGAACTGGGCTTTGCGGCGGGCCATCTGTGCCGGGAGTTCTCCAGCCAGTATTATGCCGTGACTAAGAAAGACTTCTTGCAGACCAGGGTTATGGTGTTCGGCGGCAAACTGAAGCCGGAAGACATCAGAGACCGAGGGCTGGCGGGAATGGAAGAGTATGCCCTGAAACTAAGGTTCCAACCGAAAAAGGAACTGCGGCAGCGGATTGGCTTAATCCTAGCGGAATACATCCGGTTGGAAGACCAGGTGCGGACCAAGGCCAACGGATTCCTGGCGGGATTTTGGGCCGGCTACAGTCTCTACGACCTGATGGAGGAAAAACAAAAGGAGGCCGAAGCAAGTGGCGGTGAATAGCGGGGAAATCTTATTCGTCAAGTCCGTCAAGGACGGCATCCCCAACCGGGATCCCCTGGCGGACAGCGACGCCCGGCGCATCTTCGACGACGGGCGGATCTCCCTTTCGGACGTGAGCCTGAAGCGGAACGTGCGGGATTACGTCCTGGCCCGTCATGCCGACGGCGGGGAGAACAAGCGCAATTTTGTTTTTGTGCGGGAGGAGCGAACAGCGGAGGGTAACCTTTTGGGGCGCGGGAATCTGGCAAAGGGCATCTTGGAACGGGCCGGGGTGGACGGCAAAGACCTGAAGACCTCGTTGGACCGCAAGGATGCTCTTTGCCGACACACCTTCGACGTGCGGGCTTTCGGTGCTGTCTATTCGGTGGGGGGCGAGAGCTTTCACCTGACGGGACCCGTCCAGTTCGGATGGGCTCACTCCCTGCATCCGGTGGAAACGCGGTACGTACAGGGGACCGTAGTGATGCCCTCGGAGGAGGATAATAAGGAACAGGGCACCATTTGGACCACTTACACCCTTCCTTTTGCCGTCTTCGCCATGCCCGGAGTGGTCAATGCGTCCATCGCCCGCGAAACGGGGATGGACGAGGCCGACATGGAGCTTCTTTTGGAAGGTCTTTGGCGGGGAACCCAGCACCGGCAGGCCAGAGGACGGGGTAACCAGCAGCCTCTCTTCCTCCTCCACGTGGAATATAAAGACCCCTTCTTCCGCCTCGGCTACTTGGAAGAGGGGGTTTCCCTGGAACCGCCGGACGGTGCCCCTAAAGGATTGAATGAAGTGCGTCTCGACCTGCGGCGCTTGGGGGAAACGCTGGCTCGAAACGAGGGCAAGATCGCCAGGTGCCGTCACTGGACAAATGCGGCGCTGGGAGCCGATCAGGTGTTGGGCGAGATTCCGGGAGAAGCGGGAAAGCCCTTCGGCGATTAGGGGGCGAAAGTATTGCAAGTTCTGATCTTCGATCTCAAGGGTTCGCTGGCCCACTTTCGCCGTCCCGACACCACCAGCACTCATGCTTCCTATCCCTTTATCACGAGGACGGCCCTGCGCGGCCTGCTGGCGGCGATCCTGGGTTTCAACGACGGTTGGGAGGGTGAGGCATGGACCGGCCTTCAGCTCTTAGGTCCGCCGAGGAGCCGGGTCCAGCAGATGTCCATGCTCGGCAAATACTACTTGGAGAGCGGGGGTGGAGCGAACAAGTCCCTGAACCGTCCGACAGCGGTGGAACTGGTGGTGGAGCCTCGCTACCGCGTTTACTTCGTCGGCGACCGCTTGGAGGAATTGGCCGACCTTATTCGGGAGGGTCGTAGCGCCTACCATACTTACTTGGGGAGCGCGTTCGCCCTAACTTTCCCTGCCTTTGTGAACCTGACGGAAGGTGATTACTTAATTCCAGAAGCCAACGAACACTTGGAATCGGTTACGGTGGTACCATCCCACGCGGTGGCGGCTCTTAACCTGGCCGCCGGAGCGGAATACGGGCGGGCCGGGGGAATGCTCCACCACTACTTGGGGGGGCGCCGCTTCCGCGGAACCATCAACTTGATCTATGAAGTGTCGGGGCGCAGACGTCTTCTTTTCTCGGCGCGGGGCGGGGAACTGGAGCCACCCGTCCGTTTTGTGCGGCTGGTCGGGGGTGAGGTGGTGACCTTGTGGTGAGCGACGAAAGGGGTTCTGCGGGGCAACCAGGTTGCGGGGAAAAGGCGGTGGGCTTCCTCCATGATTGTCTTTGGCGATTGTCGGGCCAGACCTGATGAAGAGGGTAAGGTATTTGCGCTTGTCACCCATTTGAAGGCGGTGGCGGAAATTTGCGCCGGGGTATCCGCCCAAGAAGCTCGACTCTTGGGTTTGGCCGGCCTTCTCCACGACGCCGGGAAAGGGTGGAGCAAATGGCAGGCTTACATCCGAAGCGATGACCGGCGAAGAGGCGATGTTCCCCATGCTTTTTTGGGATCCGCCCTCTTTTTTTTGGTTGCGGCCAAGTTGGAACGGAAGCCATCGGAGGAACAGCGGCGTTTCATCCTCGACTTAACCCGCGACCTGGCCGGTCACCACGGGAGGTTGAACGATTGGGAGCATGACACTCCACCTTGGCGAAGTGGGTGGCGGGGGGAGTCCCTGGCCGAGACGGACTTGGAGGGTCTGGCCAAACTGGTGCGGGAAACGGTTCCCGGACTGCCCGACTTCCCCACCGATCCGCGGGAACTGGGCGCGGAATTGGACCAAATGGCGGACAGGTGGGGCCGCTGGGTGATGACGACGGCGGCCCCCAAATCCTTCACCGAGGCTGCGCGCGTTTGTCATCGGAGGTTCACCGCCTGTTTGGTCGCCGCCGACCGCTTCGACGCGGCGGGAATCGAGCCGGCTCCCGGCCTGACCCCGGCGGAGGCCGAAGGAGCCGTAGGGGGATGGGAGAAGTACATAGCCGGCAAGGCGGAGGAAGCCGCCCGGAATGGCGGACGGGAAATGGCCGAAGTCCGGGGATGCCTCCAAAGCCGTGTGCTGGAAAAGTTTGCGGGGGCCGAATCCGGCCTGTATATCCTGCGTTTGCCCACCGGTTCGGGAAAGACCATGTTGGCGCTACGCCTGGGGCTTGAGGCGGCGAGGAAGCGGAGGAAAAAACGGATCGTCTATGTGGCGCCGTACCTTTCCATCCTGTCCCAGGCGGCGCAGGAGATCCGCGCGGCCACCGGCCAGGAGGTGCTGGAACACCACCACCTTTCCCTGCCGGACCCCAAAGGTGAGGGCAAAGGGGAAGCGGAAGGGGCTTTCCTCGTGCTGGAGTCCTGGCAGGCTCCGGTGGTGGCCACCACCTTCAACCAGTTTTTCCGGGCGTTTTTTCCAGCCCGCGCCCAACAGGCCATGCGTTTGGCGGCTTTGGATGACGCCTTCGTCATCGTGGACGAGCCGCAGATTCTGGAGGCCGGCGTTTGGAACCCGTTCCTCAAGATGTTGGAAACGGTGGTCGAACTCCAGAACGCCGAAGCCCTGTTGATGACGGCCACCATGCCGCCCTTGGAATATGCCCGATTGGATAAGCCGCCGGAGGATCTGACGCCTAAAACGGTAAGCTTACCGGAACGGTTCAGCGTTAGGGTGTTTCCCGAGAGTTGGGACGAAGCACGGACGGCAAGTGAGGCCGTTGCCCGGACGGAGAAACACGGCTCGTGCGCTTGCATCCTCAACACCGTGGCCGATGCGGCCAAGGTTTACCGGGAAGCTTCCAGGATGGCTGAAGGTAAGGGCATCCTGGTTTTGAACCTGCACGGGGCCATGCACCCCCTGCACAAGACGGCCAGGATCGGGCAAATTGCCGAGGCTTTGCGGGAAGGACGGCAGGTTTTAGCGGTGACCACCCAGGTGTTGGAGGCGGGGGTGGACCTTTCTTTCCGGTGCATAATGCGGGCCAGGCCCATCCTACCCTCGGTTATGCAGGCGGCGGGAAGGGCCAACCGCCACGGCGAGGGGGAAAGGGCCGAGGTGGCGGTTTTCGATTTTCGGCGCGATGGGACAAAAGACACTCGCAACTATATTTACCGGAACGAGTTCACCCGGGGGGGAACGGACAGTCTGTTGGTTGAGAATGGGCCAATCGGTGAAGCGGATTTGCGCCGGCGGGTTGGGTGCTATTATGAGGAGGTTTGGAAACGGGACCAAAAAGGGGCCAGCCTGGAAAGGCTCGTAGATGCGGCGAGCGGCAAATGGAGCAAACTGGCCGATCTCGAACCTTTCGGCGAGGATAGGCCGAGCGTGCCTGTCTTCGTCCCTCTGGGAGGTCCGCCGGATGCCCCGGAGGCGTGGCTGGACGAGGGGACGCAGGCGTTGATAACGGAATTTGACGTAAATAGCCCGGAAGATATTTACCGGCGCTACGAACAACCGGGTTTCCTGCGAAGTTTATCTTTTGGGGAGCGCAAGCACTTTTTTAACCTCATAGGCCGCTTCGTGGTGTCATTGGACTGTAGATTGGCCCATGGTTTGGTCAGCCTTGACCCGGAGCGAAGTATCCAACGGTTGGTGGATACCGTGGCTTATTCTCCCGAAACCGGCTTCGGCCACCTGGGGAGGGAAACAGAATGGACGGACATCCTGTAGACGACGGGGCCGGCAGTGGAACAGGCACCACCGGCGCGCTCACTGCCCCCGCCCCCTTCCCCCTCGGCGGCACCCTCCTCTGGTACTACGCCGTCTGCCGGCGGGAGGTCTGGCTGATGCTCCACGCCATCAACCCGGACGAGGACGACCCGAACCTGGAGTACGGGCGGTTCCTCCAAGCGCAGGCCTACCGCCGGGAGAAAAAGGAGTTCCAGACGGGCGGGAGCAAACTGGACATCGTGACGCGGGCCGGCGGCGAACTCCTGGTGGTGGAGGTGAAAAAGTCCTCCCGTGCCCTGGAGAGCGCCCGGCTGCAACTGGCCCACTACCTTTTGGAACTGGAGGAACGGGGCGTGCGGGCCCGCGGCGAACTGCGCTTTCCGGAGGAGCGCCGCCGCGAGGCCGTGGTCCTGGACCAGGGGCTGCGCGACCGGGTGTTGGCCGCTCGCGCCGACATCCGCCGTCTGGCCGGGGAGGCGGTCCCGCCCCCGCCGGCGCGGGTGCAGTGGTGCGGCAAATGCGCCTACGCGGAGTTTTGCTGGAGTTAGGGGGGAGGGAGTTCACCCTCCCCAACGAACGCGCAAGCGTTCCTCAACCAACGCCAAAAAGGGAGGGGATGGGCTTGGAGCGCACGATTCACGTCTTCTCCAGCGGGACCTTTCGGCAGGAGGGGAACACGGTTTGCTTCGAGGGTGGGGAGGGGCGGCGGTTCCTGCCGGTGGAGGCGGTGCGGGAGATTTGCGTCCACGGCGAGGTGGACCTGAACAAGCGATTCTTGGAGTTTTTATCCAAGAAGGAGGTGGTCCTGCATTACTTCAGCCACTACGGTTATTACATGGGGAGCTTCTACCCGCGGGAGCACTACAACTCGGGGTACATGACCCTGCGGCAGGCGGAGCATTACCTGGACGAGGAGAAGCGGCTGCGCCTGGCGCGGGCTTTCGTGGAGGGCTCTTTGGGGAACGTGCTGCGGGTGGAGAAGTATTACGCGGCGCGGGGGAAGGACCTGGGCCGGACGGTGGAGGGGTTGGAGGCGCTTTCGCGCTTGAGCGGGGAGCAGGGCGGAGTTCCTGAACTGATGGCCATCGAGGGTAACGCCCGCGACCTCTACTACCGGACCTTCGACGTCATCCTGGAAGGGGCTGGCCTGCCTTTCGAGGGCCGCAGCCGGCGCCCGCCGGAGAACGAGCTTAACGCCCTCCTCAGTTTCGGGAATTCCCTGATGTACACGACGGTTCTCAGCGAGATCTACAAGACACACCTGGACCCGCGCATCGGCTACCTGCACACCACCAACGCCCGGCGGTTTTCCCTGAACCTGGACGTGGCGGAGATCTTCAAGCCGATCATCGTGGACCGGCTGATCTTCACCCTGGTGGGCAAACGGATGCTGGGGAAAGAGGACTTCGACCGGGAGCGGGGCGGCCTCTGGTTGAAGGAGGCGGCCAGGCGGCGCTTCGTGGAGGCTTACGAGGAGCGGCTGCGGGCCACCATCCGGCACCGAAAGCTGCGGCGGATCGTTTCCTACCGGCGGCTCATCCGCCTGGAGCTTTATAAGCTGGAAAAGCACCTCTTGGGGGAGGAGACCTACGAGCCGTTTTTAGCTTTGTGGTGAGCGGGGCGGGGCGGAGCGGAGCGGGGCGGAGCGGGGCGGAGCGGGGCGGGAGCGGGGCGGAGCGGGGCGGGAGCGGGAACGGGGCGGAGCGGGGCGGAGCGGGAGCTTGACCATAAACAAATGATCAGGCCCACAGCCGAAGGACGACGGCTCGCCGGCAGGCGGAGAAGGGCTTGGATTTTAGCCGCGGCGACGAACTGGCTGGGGAGGGATGAGGGACGTTTGCCATCTTGGTTTACGACGCCGGGGTGAAAAGAGACCCAAAAGTGCTGAAACTCTGCCGCCGCTATCTCACCTGGGTGCAGAACTCGGTCTTCGAAGGGGAGATCACCGAGGGCAAATACAAGATGTTGAAACGCGAAATGGAGCGGGTGATCAACCGGCAGGAGGATTCGGTGGTGGTGTACCTTTTGCAGAGCACCAAATATACGGGCAGGGAGGTCATCGGCCGGGAGAAGGGAGGAGAGACTTTCATCGTGTGAATCGCGGGGCGGGTGGTGGTGCGCTCCCGAACGGTGGGGAAAGGCGGATCAGGGGACCGGGGGGAATCGTCCCCCCAAGCGGGTGATGGTCTTGGCCATCTTTTTCGGTCGGACAAGGGGTGTTCCCGGTTGACGGCGGTTGTCGTCGGCCGCCGATGAGGGGAAAATCCCTGGGGGTGCGACGACAGGGTCCAATGGCCGCGGAGCGTTGTTGTGTCAAGCTCCTTGGTGGTCCCTGAATCGGGCTTGGGTCGATGTTATCGGGGTGCCTTGGAGCTTGACATGGCCATTTGGCGGCTCTACAATGGGGTCCGCAGCCTCCCTATGAGGGATTGAAACAGGGAGGCGGCGTTCCCGA
>JAJZBP010000029.1 GCA_021798855.1 Bacillota bacterium | reverse complement strand
CATGATCGTATCGATCACGGCGTGGTGCGCCCGCAGTCCCGGAAACGAACCCGGGGCCTGGGCATCACCGGAATTCTCAAAATAGGTGATGAATCTTGGCCCTCCCCCCAGGGGCTTGGCCGCCGGCAGACCGTAACCTCCGGTCAGGGCCAGCAGACAAAAAGCGACCGCCGCCGTTGTCCCCGCCAGAGTTTTGGCTCTTTGTGCCGGTGCCAGTCCAACCCACGCCTCCCCCAACCGAACCACGGCGACTTGCCATCCGACGCCCAACCGCAGGAACCATCGCCGCACCTGTTCTCCGAGTCCGGTACCCATCTTCGTACCGGTGCGCCGCAACTCTTTTATCAGACCATGTGCCCATTGTTTCACCCGATCCCGGCCCAGTCGGAACCCGGTGGCAAGATGAGTCCACCGACCCTCCCGTCTCAATGGCTTCCCCCCCCGGAAGCTATCTTTTCCGGGTGGCCGTTTTTCATGCCCAAACCGGCGGAACCATTCAGCCGGGCGACTCGTCCAATCGCCCATCCTCCAGCACCCGGTAAAGGTTCCTGGCCTCGTCCGCTTTCGCCCGCTCCCTGATCTCCACCACCTGCACGACCAATATTCTCCCCCCCAGGGAAAGATCGATCCGGTCGCCCAACTTCACCTGCACCCCACCTTTGGCCTCGCGCCCGTTGAGGATCACCTTTGCTTGCGCACAGGCCTGTTTGGCTAGTTCGCGCCGCTTGATCAGACGACTCACCTGCAAGTACTTATCGAGCCGCAGAAATTTTTCCCCCCAAGAAAAGAGGCCGGGATTTTCCTCCCAGCCCCAAGGTCACTTTTCCACCGCCTCGCGCAATACCTTACCCGCTTTGAACGCCGGCACTCTGCCGGCGGCGATGTCGATCTCCTCCCCCGTCTGGGGATTCCTCCCCCTCCGGGCAGCCCTTTCCCTAACCTCGAAAGTACCGAAGCCAACCATGATCACCTTGTCCCCCCCGGCCAAGGTATTCCCCACCACCTCGCTGAAAGCGGTGAGAGCCTTGTCGGCATCTCGTTTAGAAAGCCCCGCTTTGTCCGCAATCGCCGCCACCAGTTCCGGTTTGTTCATCAACCCATCCTCCTCTTTATTACGAAAAAGGCTATAGACTTCATTCGCTAAATTATTTCACTTTCCTTGTTCATTGCCTGAATTTCCTTGGCTCTTTCCCAGAATTCCTCCCATTGCGCCGCAGACATGACCGGGAGTTCTTTGCGGGCCATCCTGGCCATCTCTTCCATCGACCGGAAGCGACGAATAAACTTGTTCCCACTCCCCCGCAAAGCCACCTCCGCCGACAGGTTCAGGACCCGCGCCAAGTTGACCACGGCAAACAGAAGGTCACCGATCTCTTCTTCTATTTTAACCGCCTCGTCGGTGGCATATACTTCCGCCACTTCTTCCAATTCCTCCCGGACCTTCGCCAGCACCTGTTCCGGTCTTTCCCAATCGAACCCGACCCTGGACACCCGTGCCTGCAGTTTTTGAGCCCAAACCAAGGTGGTCATGGCCGGACTCACCCCGTCCAAAACACCATTATGACCGTTTCGCATCCCCTTCTCCCGTTTCTTGATTTCCTCCCAATTATCCGTCACCATCCTGCCATCGAGTTCATCATCCGGATTCCAGGGAAGACCTTCATCTCCACCACGCCCCTCGGGAAAAACGTGGGGATGCCGGCGGATCAGTTTTTCCGTGATCGCCCCGATCACGTCGCCCAGGTCGAAATCCCCCCTTTCCGCCGCCAATTGGCTGTGAAAAACAACCTGCAGCAACAGATCTCCCAGTTCTTCCGCCAATGAGACCGCATCCTCTCCCTCGATGGCCTCAACCACCTCGTAGGTCTCCTCAATCAACGACGCCCGCAAAGAGCGGTGGGTCTGCTCCCGGTCCCAAGGACAACCCCCTTCTCCTCTGAGGGTGGCCATCACCGTGGTTAGCATTTGCATCGCCCCGCCGATGGCCTCGTCTCCCGGCTTTTTCCCGTCCAAAAATGCATACCTCCCAGTTGTCCCCAACCCCTGCCCAAGCCTCTCCTATTATATCAAATTCATCCCCGGCCTTCCGCTGCTTAATTCTCTTGCTTTGCATATAAACGAATTGCTAATATGTAGGAAGGAAAAACAAAATGGAGGTGTTCAAAATGATCGTTGTCGTCAACCGCTTGCAGGTTCCCGCCGGCCACGGCTCCGACTTGGAGCAAGCCTTCTCCCAAGCCGCAGGTGGTCTTTCCCTTTTCGCTGGTTTCGTCAGCTTCGACCTGTGGCGGGACACCGCTTCCTCCGACTACGTGGTTGCCACCAAGTGGGCCTCCCCCGAAGCATACCAGGCTTGGCGGGCGAGCCCGTCCTTCCGAGACGCCCATCGCAGCCCCCAGCCGGGAGTCGTTTCCACCGTCACCGTTTACGAGGTCATCAACCCGTAGGCACGCAGAAGGGGCCATCCATCCCATGGCGGCCCCTTCCCTCATTGTCTACGGCGAATTGAACCGGCCGTACCGGCAAGGTGTGCGGAAAGGTTCTCCCGGGTTGCCGGGAGAACCGGAATCATCCTCGACAACCCTATTTTCCTATTGCTCCATCTGCTTCGCCAGGAAACCGGCCGCCGTCTCGACGAGTTTCAATTCCAAATCACTCATCTTGGCATCCGCCTCCCGGGAACACAGGACAACCGCCCCGATTGGGTCTCCTTCGGAGATGATTGGGGAAATCACCACGGCCGTAAACTTGTTTTCCTCGTCCTCGTCACCAATGACCGAACCCTTTGGCCGATCGGACGCTCCCTTGGCCAGGGTGAACGTCCGGCGATCTTCCATCGCCCTTTCCACCAGGGTGCCCACCGGTTTGTTCATGAACTCCTTTTTGGAGACCCCGGACACAGCGATAATGGCATCCCTGTCGGCGATCAGAGCGATGTGCCCCACGGCCTCATACAAAGAGTCGGCATATTCCTTGGCGAACTCCCCCAACTCACCGATGGGTGAATATTTCTTCAGGATCACTTCCCCATCCCGGTCGACAAAGATCTCCAAAGGGTCCCCTTCCCTGATTCGCAAAGTACGCCGGATCTCCTTGGGGATCACCACCCTCCCCAGATCGTCTATGCGTCGAACTATACCAGTTGCCTTCAAAGGGCAACCCTCCTTCCCCCTGCAAAGGGCTGACTCTTCCTTAACTTTATTTATATATCCGCATCGCCACTTTTATTCAGTTTTGCCAATTTCTCTCCTTGCCTCGCTCCCTCCACTTCCTTTCGGGGGATAGGATAACCATTTTTTTCGCGCTCATACTTATGACCGGCGAAGTTTCCAAAGTGTTTGCTTTTTAAATTGCCGGTTCGGAGTGCCCCCGCCGGCGTCCCGGATGAATCCTCGCGGGCTTCTTGCAGGAAAACCATAAAGACTTCGACGGCCTGCAAGATATCTTCCGCCTGTTTGAACTCCACGGTACGCAAGACAAAACGAGGGGAAGGCTCAGGGACGAAAAACACCTGGCGCTGGATTTGCCGGCTCAACCCGGTTCCGGTTACTTGTCCGACCCGACTCCAATTGATTTTGGCCAAATCCTCCACTTCAAAAACAACTTCCCGCGCCTTAACTCCGTAGACGACACTTTTCAAGCCCAACCCCGCCCCTCGCACCCTGATGCGGGCCAACCGCAGCAGGTTCTCCAGTTCCCGCGGCACCGGGCCAAAGCGGTCCACCAATTCCTCCTCCAACTCCCCGGCCTCGCGGATGGTTCCCAGCGCCGCGGCCTTTTGGTAAATTTCCACCTTGGCCCGTGGTGTCTTGGCATAACCCTCCGGCACATAGGCATTAACCGGAAACTCCACCACCGGAAAATGCGCCGGCAAAGCCGGAGTCCCCTTGAGTTCGGCCACCGCTTCTTCCAGCAATTGGCGATAAAGGTCGAAACCGATGGCCGCGATGAATCCATGTTGCTCCGATCCCAGGATGTTGCCGGCGCCCCGGATCTCCAAATCACGCATGGCCACCTTGAAACCGGAACCCAACTCGGTCAATTCAGCCACGGCTTCCAATCGCTTTTCCGCCACTTCACCCAAAACCTTGTCCCCACGGAAAGTAAGGTAGGCATAGGCCAACTGGTTGGAACGCCCGATCCGTCCTCGCAGTTGATGCAGTTGGGATAGGCCGAAACGGCCCGCATCTTCGACGATCAGGGTATTGACCCGAGGTATGTCCAGACCCGATTCGATGATCGTGGTGGACACCAAAACGTCGTATTCACCTTCAAGGAAGCGAAGCATGGTGCGCTCCAATTCCCTTTCGGGCATCTTGCCGTGGGCCAAGGCCACCCGCACCTGGGGCACCGCCTTTTTCACCCGCCGCCAGGCCTCTTCGATGGTTTCAATCCGGTTGTGGACGTAATAGACCTGCCCCCCCCTGGCCAGTTCCCGGCTCAGAGCCTCCCGGATCAACTCGTCATCGTGTTCGACCACATATGTCTGCACGGGAAAGCGCCCCGGTGGGGGCGTCTCAAGCACGCTCATATCCCGCACTTTCACCAAGGCCATATGCAGGGTGCGGGGAATGGGCGTGGCCGAAAGAGTCAAAACGTCCACGTTTTCCCGCAGTCGCTTCAATTTTTCCTTGTGGTCCACTCCGAAACGCTGTTCCTCGTCGATTACCAGGAGGCCGAGGTCGCGGAAAACCACATCCGGCGATAGGATTCGGTGGGTGCCGACAACGACATCCAGTTTCCCCTCGCCCAGTCGGCGCAATACCGCCCGGCGCTCTCCCACGGTGGTGAAACGGGAAAGCATCCCCACCCCCACCGGGAAACCGGCAAACCGCTGACTGAAAGTCCGGAAGTGTTGCTGGGCAAGCACGGTCGTGGGCACCAGCACGGCCACCTGTTTCCCGTCACTGATAGCCTTAAAAGCGGCCCGCAGCGCCACCTCCGTTTTGCCGAAGCCGACATCGCCACAGATCAACCGATCCATGGGGTGGGGCCGCTCCATGTCCCGCTTGGCGGCCTCCGTAGCCCGCAGTTGCCCGGGAGTCTCCTCGTAGGGAAATGCCTCTTCGAACTCACGCTGCCATGGCGTATCCGGGGGGAAGGCATGGCCGGGGAGAGTCTCCCGGGCCGCGTATAACTTCAACAGCTCCTCCGCCATGTCCCGCACCGACTCCCGGACCCGGGTTTTGGTCCGTTGCCAATCCCCCCCACCCAGCCGGTTCAGTCGCGGCTGAACCCCCTCCCCCCCCCGGTACTTCCGAACCAGGCCGATTTGGTCGGTTGGGACGTAGAGACGGTCTTCGCCGGAGTACTTGAGGAGCAGGTAATCGCGCCAGGCCCCCCCCACCTCCATGCTGACCAAACCCAGGTATTTCCCAACACCGTGGGCCTGGTGAACAACGTGGTCCCCCGGCTGCAACTCCACGGCTTGGGCCGGCTGCCTACCCGCTCCTCCCGAGGCCCGCCTTCGTCGCGTGCCGAAAATCTCTCGTTCGGTCACCACCCACAGGTTGGCCCCGGGAAGGAAAAAGCCTTCCTCCAAGTCTCCCTTCCCGATCCGTACCCGTCCTCCCGCCAAGGATGAGGAGACCGTGATCCCCTCCTCCTGCAGGTTCCGTTCCAAGGCGGCCGCACTCTCGTTCGTGATCGTCAGGACCAAAACCGCATGTCCCTCCCGGCAATGCCGCTCCACTTCGGCGACAAAAAGCCCCCACTGGCCGTGGAAGTTGTCCCCGGGTCTCGCCCGCAAGGAAACCAACCTTTGCGCAGTTCCGACCGGCAGGGCGGAGAGCAACATGGCGCCCTTTCCCACCCTCTCCCGGAAACCGGCATAGGAAAGTCGCGGTGCCCCCTGGGAGGGAAGGATCTGGCCACGCTCCAACATGTGAGCGGCCAATTCGGTGGTTTCCCGCTCTAAATCCGCCGCGGCCTGGGCGACCCGCGCCGGCTCATCCAAAACCAAAAGAGGAGGCCCGGAGAAATAGTCCTTGAGAGTATTCCCCTCCGGGTAAAAATAGGGCGCGAAAGTGCCATCGAAGTGTCCCTTTTCAAAAGCCTCCTCCAACTTCTCCCGCAAATTGTCGCCTACGGATCGGCCCAGCTCCCTCCAGACCTGTTCCCGTGCCCTTGCCAACCGCTCCGGGCAAAAGAAAATTTCCCCCGCCGGCAGGGCGCGGGCTTCGGCCAAAGCCTCCTTTTTCAGGGATCGCTGGGTGTCCAAGTCAAACTGCCGAATGGATTCCACCCGGCAATCGTCAAACTCCACCCGCAGGGGGAAGGGCAGGTCCAAAGGAAAAAAATCCAGGATTCCGCCCCGCATGGCGTATTGCCCGGATGCCTCCACCTGTTCGACCCGCCGGTAGCCCAAACCCTCCAGACGATCCCGGCAGGCCCCCGGCGCGATCTCCTCCCCTCGCCTGAGGATCAGCGTAAAATCACGGAAGAAGGCCGGAGGAGCCAGGATCTCCAAAACGGCCGCCACCGGAGCCACCACCCCGGCCACCCCTCCCCCCAACCTGGCCAAGGTCGCCAACCGCTCCCTGCTGAAGGTTCCCCGCTTGCCCGCCACCTGGAACGGCAACGCATCCAAAGGTGGAAAGAGGCCAAACACCTTGTCGGGCAACCATGTTTCCAAATCCCGGAGAACCCGCTCCGCCCGCTCGAGATCGGCGGTAACCACCAACACGGGCCGCCCGCTCCTCAAAATCTGTGCAGCCAGCAAATAGGTTCTGGTCCCTCCGCGCAAACCGCTAACTTCCAATCCTTCAACCGAATCACCCGCCCAGGGCACACCGGAAGAAACCGGCCACAAAAAATCGGCGCCGGGCACCAGATCCCATAGATCCGCGAAAACCACTGATCTCCTCCTCGCGCAGGTTCAGTCCGCCGTGTGGGCCGCCGACCGGTCGGCGGCCCACACGGTTACGTTTGCTCCGGTTCCTGCAAGTTCGCCTCAAAGCCCCGGCTCAAACCCCCGGCTCAGGGGCGTGCCCGTAATTCATGGCCGCCTCCCAACCCTGCGTTGCCATGATCTCAACCGTCCGGATCGCCCGTTCAACGGCATCCGACACCCTCCCTTCCTCCGCCGCCCCAAAGGTTGACAGCACGTAAGAAGCCGCGTCCACTCCCTCCGGCGGGCGTCCCACCCCGAGCCGCAGCCTGGAAAATTCCTTTGTCCCCAGGCTGCCGGCAATGCTGGCCAAGCCTCGATGCCCACCGGTTCCCCCTCCCCGCCGCAATCTGATCCGACCCAGGGGCAGATCCAAATCATCGCAAGCCACCAGAATCTCGCACGGAGTGAATCTTCGTTGCCGGCAGATGGCCGCCACGCTCTGGCCGCTCAGGTTCATGAACGTCTGCGGTTTGAGCAGGTAGATTCCCCGGCCCGATCCAGGCAGAACCGCCCAAAGCCCGCCGTATCCCCGGCGGAAGCCGATCCCGGCGACTTTGGCCAACCGGTCGGCCACCCGGAATCCGAGGTTGTGGCGGGTACCCGTGTATGCCGTGCCCGGATTTCCCAGGCCGACCAGCAGGCGGAGTTCTCCCTCCATTGATAATATCTGCTCAGGTTTCAAAAAGATGACTGACCGACAGATCTTCGTGGATCCGCACGATGGCTTCCCCCATAAGCGGTGCCACCGACAGGGCGGTAAAGCGGGGATTACCCCGCAGAGCTTCGGGCAGGGGAATGGTGTCCGTCACCACCGTCTCGGCGATGCAGGAACGCAGGAGGTTTTCCGGGCCGGCGCCGGAAAGAACCGGGTGAGTGCAGCAAGCATAGACCGCTTCGGCGCCCGCCTCCAGAAGCGCCCTGGCCCCTCCGGAGATGGTGCCCCCCGTGTCGATCATGTCGTCAATCAGGATGATCTGGCGCCCGGCGGCCCTCCCAATGATATTGATCACCTCGGAAACCCCCGGTTCGGGGCGTCGTTTATCCAAGATGCCCAACGACACACCGAGCTGTTCGGCCAGTTCCCTGGCTCTGGGCACGCCGCCTGCGTCGGGTGAGAAGACCATCAGTTTGTCCAACCCCTTGGAACGGAAGTGTTCGGCCAGAATGTGCACCCCCGTCAGGTGGTCGAGGGGAATGTCGAAAAAACCCTGGATCTGGGGCGCGTGGAGGTCCATGGTCAGGATCCGGCGAGCCCCGGCGGTGGTGAGCAGGTTGGCCACCAGTTTGGCCGAAATTGGTTCCCTCCCCCTCGACTTGCGATCCTGACGGGCATAGGCGTAATACGGGATCACCGCTGTGATCCTGCGGGCAGAAGCCCGCCGCAACGCATCGATCATCACCAGAAGCTCCATCAGGCTCTCGTTGGCGTTGCCACACAGAGGTTGAATCACGTAACTGTCGGTCCCACGCACGTTCTCGTTGATGATTACCCGGATCTCCCCATTGGAGAAGCGGCCGAGCGCCGCCTGCCCCACGGCGATGTCCAAGTGGGTGGCGATAGCCTCCGCCAACGGACGATTCGCCATACCCGAAAATATTTTCAAATTTGTGTTTCGACTTCTCCCCATGATCATGACCCCCCCGCTTTTTTCCCCAGCCTCACGGGTCAAGCATCCAGTTTGCCCCTGCGCTTCACCCTCCCCTCCGCCGCAGCCAATTGATCCGGATTGTTGACCCCCTCCACCTCCAACGGGTCGTCCACGGGATGGGCGGCCACGGGCAGACCCTTCGCCACCAAGCCGGCGATGCAGTCGGTCAAGTAATACTCACCCTGAGCGTTATTCGGGCGGACTTCCTCCAGGGCCTCCCAGAATCCGGCGGCTTGAAAAACATAGATTCCGGCGTTTATTTCCCGCACCGCCTTTTCCGCCGGGTTCGCGTCGGCATCCTCGACGATCCGCCGCACCTTGCCGTCGTCACCCCGGATCACCCGCCCATATCCCGTTGGGTCGTCGGATATCGCCGTGAGGATGGTGGCCGCAGCCCGTCCTTCCCGATGGGCTTCCCCCAGGCGGCGCAAAGTCTCCCCCGTGACCAATGGCGTATCCCCACAAAGAACCAGGATGTTTCTCGCCCCGGATGCCTGGTCGCGGGCACAGGCCGCGGCGTTCCCCGTCCCCAGAGGCTGTTCCTGCACGGCATAGGCAACGCCATCACCCAGGGCCTCCCGCACCAGGTTCGCCCCGCGACCGACCACGACCACAATTTGGTCCGCTCCAGCCTCATTGGCCGCCCGAACCACCAACTCCACCATCGGGATACCCCCGACCCGGTGAAGAACCTTGGGCAATTCCGACTTCATCCTCTTGCCTTGGCCGGCCGCCAAGATGACCGCGACCAGATTCCTTCCTTCCACTTGCGCCCAACTCAACTCCCGTTGTGCATGATTGCCCTGATCAGGCTCAAATCCTCCGGTCGGTCGACGTCCACCCCGATGGCCGGAAAAGGAGTGATCACCGCCCTGCCCATCAAACCCAACAGCCGACCGGCTCTTTGCTCGGCGTCAGCCATGGTCAGGTGTCCAAGGACCAACCGCCAGACGAAGAGGGGACCGAGGAGAAGTCCCAACCGCAACGGTTGCTTGCGCAGGGCGTAGACCCTTTCACCCCAGGCAATCACCGTTTCCAACGCCTCCCGGCGCACCAAAAAGAGGTTGCCCCCGGTGAAAACGCCATCAGCCAAGCGAACATAGGTGCGCCTGGCGCCCGGATAGGAACGCTGCACCACATCTTGGGACACGACGGAATAATGGATGTCACCCGGCATCGCCGCGCATCTCGCCAGAAAATCCTCCACCGCCGCGGCGACCAGCAGGGGAATGTCACCCGTGGCCAATAGGAGGCTCCCCCGCGCGGCTCCCACCGCGGCAACCCGCAAATTGTCCCAAAGGGTGGCCTCCGGCGGAATCAGGACCGTTCCCGGCGGCAATTGGGGCGCCAATTCCACCGGACCCACCACGCGCACCTCATTCACTCCCGGTGTGCCGGCCAAGGCCTCCGCCACCAAGGCGGCCATGGCCCGTCCCCCCACCGGAATCATCGCTTCCCAAGCCACCGGCTCATCTCTCAAACGGCCGTTGTTCGGCCGCCCGGCCAGAACCACCGCAGTTATCCCTGCCGGAGAACCTTCCGCTTCCGTCGTCTCACCTCTTCCTCTCCCATCCCAATATTCGCCCGCCGCGTTCATCTTTCCTTTCGGTTTAAGGTACGGGCCAACCGTGTCCAGTGGCCCGCAGCCGCGAATTCCGCCGCGGCTTTCTCCGCCGCGGCTTTCTCCGCCGCCAATCCGAAAACCGTTGGCCCGCTGCCCGAAAGACAGGCACCGAGAATGCCTTTCGCCCTGCGCAAGCGGTCTAAAATGGCTTTCACCTCCGGACATAGGGAAAACGCCGCCGCCTCAAGGCCATTGGCCATCGCCCCGGCCGCCCGGGCCAGTCCGCCCGCTTTTTGCGCCTCCAGAAACTTCGCAGACGAAAGGTCGGCATCCGCGCGCCGGTTCCAAACGCGATAGACCTGCGCCGTCGAAAGAGACAAGCGTGGATTGACCAAGACCACCCAGGCAGACGGCAGATCCGGCAGTTCCTCCAGTTCCTCGCCCCGCCCCCGACCCAAAACCGTGCCTCCCCGCAAGCAAAAAGGCACATCGCTTCCTAGTTCCGCCCCCAACCTTTCCAGTTCCGGCCCGGACAATAAAGCTCCCCAAAGCCGATTCAACCCCCACAATACCGCCGCCGCGTCGGCGCTGCCTCCCCCCAAACCCGCCGCCATGGGAATGTGTTTCTCAATAACAATCGCCGCCCCCTGCCGGCCACCGGTGACTCCCGCCAGGACCACGGCCGCCCGGTGGGCCAGATTGCCTGGACCCGCCGGCGGCAGGCGTTCGGCTCCCCACTCCCGTCCGGCGGCACAGGTCACATCGATCCCCCCACCCGGCTCCGCGGTAATCCGAACTCCATCGGCCAAGGAAATGGTCTGCATGATGGTCTCGATCTGATGGTAACCGTCCGGCCGGCTACCCAGGACATCGAGGGTCAGGTTGATCTTGGCCGGTGCGCTAAGGGTGATTTTCCTCATCATTGTGATTGGCACGGCATCTCGTTTGGCTGATCGAAGTCGCCGGTTCGAAGACACTCACCCGCTGCCGCCGCTCCCCCTACGCCGGCCTTTTCGCCGGCTGCCCTCGGCTTCTTCGCACAACGTTTCGAGGTTGCCAAAGCCGCTTTTTTCCCATCGAAACACACTCCCGCTTGACAGGGATCGACCCCGGCGTCGACAAATGACTCAAGCCGCCGGCGACAGAGATCGATTGCCCTTGTCGAAATGTCGCACCCGACAAAGCGGGCTCCCTGTTTCAACGCGGCAACGGCCGCGCTTCCGGAACCCACGAACGGATCGCACACCAGGAACTCTTCGTCCCCAGGATCCCGGCTGGAGGCAATCATCGCCTCGAACAATTCGACCGGCTTTTGGGTCGGATACGGCGCACGATGCAACCGCTTGATCCTCCACAGATCGGAAATGTCTCGACGGGACAACGGCCGTTTCCCTTTGCAGGCAAACAAAATAAATTCCGTTTGCCTGCGGAAATAGTGTCCCATACCGATATTCACTTTGTCCCAGACCACCATGTTTTTTACGTTGAAGTATTCCCGCACCATCGGCCCCAGGGACAAAAGCGAAAAGGGATCAAACATTATGAACAAATGCCGGTTGGGTTTGAGGACGCGCTCACATTCCCTCAAGAACTCATCATAGTTCTCCCGGGTATCGTCGAATTCCGCAAACCACTTACCACCTTCACCCTTGTCGTCGTATCGCCCGACTATCCTGCCGCGCCCCAACATCAAATGTTGGTTCATCCCCGAATAGGCGGGATCCGTGACGATCAGGTCGATGCTTTCCGCTGGAAGGTGGGATAGAAACCGGAGCACATCCTGTTTGTAAACAATCGCCCCGTCAACCAAAACCACTTGGGTTGACTCGTCGCCCGTTTCGTTGCCGTTGGCCGAACCATAAACGACTGTATCTACCGCCAGCGCTCTCTCAGTCCCTTTTGTGTTGCCGAATGTCAACCGGGTCCGCACCATTCCGATCACGCTCCGCCCACCCACGGTCCCGAGACCGCACACCGCTTGCCGACGGGTGGATAGTTCGCCGTTTGGCCAAAAAATCCTGCCGCTTCGTCACCCCACCCTGGCCCGCCGGGTGTTACCATGCCGGACTTCACCGGGAATTGTGGTATAATCTGGCGAGGCCGCCGCAAGGCCGAAAATCCGCACCATAATTGGAAGGAGGATTCTCCTTGCCCAAGGAAAAAGGCACATTTTTCATCACCACCCCCATCTATTATCCCAGTGACAACCTGCACATCGGCCACGCTTACACCACCGTGGCCGCCGACGCGCTGGCCCGCTACCATCGGCTGCGCGGAGAAGACGTGCGCTTCCTCACCGGCACCGACGAACACGGTCAAAAGATCGAGCGCCGGGCCAGGGACGCCGGCCTTACCCCGATCCGCTTCGTGGAGCCAATCGTCGCCGGCATAAAAGACCTTTGGGGCCTTTTACGCATCCAGGAAGACGACTTTCTCCGCACCACCCAGGATCGCCACCGGGCCGTGGTCGCGGAAGTATTCCGCCGCATCCAGGCCAAGGGAGACATCTACCTGGCCAACTACGAGGGTTGGTACTGCACCCCCTGCGAATCCTTCTGGCCCGAGGGGAAACTCGTCGCCGGCAACTGTCCCGACTGCGGGCGGCCCGTGGAGTTGGCCCGTGAAGAAAGCTATTTCTTCCGCCTGTCCAATTACCGTGACCGCCTTGTCGCCCACTTGGAGGAGCACCCCGACTTCATCCAACCTCCCTCGCGGCGGGCTGAGATGCTTTCCTTCCTCCGCAGCGGGCTGGAGGATCTGTGCATCTCCCGCACGTCCTTCCGCTGGGGCATCCCCGTCCCTGGGAACCAGGCCCACGTGGTCTACGTCTGGTTCGACGCCCTGGCCAACTATCTGACCGGCGCCGGTTTCCTCTCCGACCCGATGGCCTTCGCCCGGTATTGGCCCGCCGACGTCCACCTGGTCGGCAAGGAGATCGTCCGTTTCCACGCCGTCATTTGGCCGGCCATGCTCATGAGTCTGGACCTGCCCCTCCCCCGGCGCGTCTTCGGCCACGGTTGGCTCCTCTTCGGCGCCGATAAAATGTCCAAGTCCAAGGGTAACGTGATCGACCCACGTTCCCTGATCACTCGCTACGGCGTTGACCCCCTGCGCTGGTATCTGCTGCGGGAAATCCCCTTCGGCGCCGACGGTTCCTACACCGAGGATTCCTTCCGGCGCCGGATCAACGCCGACCTGGCCAACGACCTGGGCAACCTCCTGCACCGCACCCTGGGCATGGTTCACCGATTTGTTGGGGGCGCGGTCCCCGCGCCGTCCGCGCCGGAGCCCTTGGCTTTTTTAGCGGAGAAGACCCGCGCCAAAGTCGAGGTCGCCCTGGATAACCTGGAGCTGAGTGTCGCCTGTGCCGCCATCTTGGATCTGGTGAATGATGCCAATCTCTACATTGATAGGGTGGCTCCCTGGAACCTCCATAAGCAAAAAGACCCCCGCCTGCCGAATGTCCTCTACTCCCTCCTGGAAACCATCCGCTTGGTCGGCGTCCTCCTCAGCCCCTTTCTCGTGGATACTCCCGCCCGGATCTGGGAGCAGTTGGGCTGGACGCCGACCGAACCCCTGACCTGGGCAGCCACGACCTGGGGTCTCCTGCCACCGGGCGGCCACCTTTCCACCGGACATCCTATTTTCCCGCGCCTGGATGACGAACTGGAGGAGGAAAAAAAAGTGGGCGAAGCCGCATCCGATCCGACCATTCCCCAGATCGCCATTGAAGAGTTCGCCAAAGTTGACCTGCGGGTGGCCACCGTGGTGGCCGCCGAGAAGGTTCCCAAGGCCGACCGTCTGCTCCTCCTGCGGGTGTCCCTGGGCAACGAGGAACGCCAAATCGTGTCCGGAATCGCCCAAACCTACACCGCCGAAGACCTCATCGGCAAACAGGTGGTTCTGGTGGCCAATCTCAAACCCGCCAAATTCCGGGGTTACGAGTCCCACGGCATGTTGCTGGCCGCCGGCGGTTCGAACGGGCCGGTTCTGTTGGCCACCTCGGCGCCGGTCGAAGCGGGAAGCAGGATCAAATGACGACAGCCGAAACCTTCCCCCTTTTCGACACCCATGCCCATTTGGACCTGGATGATTTCGACCATGACCGGGAGGCCGTGGTTTCTCGCGCCAAAACGGCGGGGC
>JAJZBP010000028.1 GCA_021798855.1 Bacillota bacterium | reverse complement strand
GGAAGTACGCCTCACGGCTTCGCTCCTTGGCGCCTAGCCTCTGGACCTTTTTGACCAGACTTACGGCTTACGGTTTACGAGAGTTTATCACCAGATCTCAAGGACTTGTTTTGTTTGATATGCACAACATTGTCTTCATCAAGGAACCGGGTCATGTAGCGGCCAATCCGGCTCTTCTTGATGGTGGCGTCCATGGCCTTGGCAAAGCCTTCCTTGCCATCGTCGCGGTGCGCTTTCCAGGTGGCCTGGAGACTTTCGCGGAGCTTTTTCAACGAAGCCTGAAAGGTCAGGCGCTGTTTTTTCTCCAGCTTTGCGTTAAAAACTCATGCTCAGCCAAGTCAATTTCCTTCCCCATCCCCGCACCTTAACGCCGCTGCCAGGATCTCCAGCATTTCGCCCAGCTCCGCCGGGCTGCTCCCCAAGGGCGGCATGAAGACCACCACGTCGCTCAAGGGGCGGATCAAAAGGCCGCGCTCCCGAGCCGCCTGACACACTTTGGCGCCGGCCCTTTCCTCCACGGGAAAGGGTTCTTTCGTCTTTTTATCCCGCACCAGCTCGATACCGCACATGAAGCCGGCCTGTCGGACGTCGCCGACGAAGGGCAGATGGCGCATCGCCGCCAGTCGTTCGCGGATCAGTTCGATCTTGGGGGGTAAGCCCTCGATGACCCCCTCCTCGCGAAAGATTTCCAGGTTGGCGATGGCCACGGCGCAGGCCAACGGGTTGGCCGTGTAGGAATGGCCGTGGAAGAAGGTCTTCATCTCGCTGTGTTCCCCCAGGAAAGCCTCGTAGATCTCCTCGGTGGCCAAAGTGGCCGCCAGGGGGAGATACCCCCCGGTGATCCCCTTGGCCAGGCACATGAGGTCCGGGGAGACGTCTTCGTGTTCACAGGCGAACATCCGCCCGGTGCGCCCGAAGCCGGTGGCCACCTCGTCGGCGATAAGCAGGACGTCGTACCTGCGGGTAAGTTCCCGGACGCCCCGCAGGAAGCCGTCGGGCGCGGCGATCATGCCGCCGGCTCCTTGCAGGCGCGGCTCAACGATTGCCGCAGCGATTTCGCCGGGGTGCCGGGCCAGGATCTCTTCCATCCCCGTCAGGCACTCTTGGCGGCAACCGGCGGGGGACTCGCCGTTGTGGAGGCAGCGGTAGCAATAAGGCGAAGGCGCCCGGTAAACCTGGAAGAGCAATGGCCGGAAAATGGCGTGGAAAATTTCCACGCCCCCAACGGAAACCGCCCCAATGGTGTCCCCGTGGTAGGCGTTCTCCAGGGTGACGAAGCGGGTGCGCCCGAGTTCGCCGCGGTGCCGCCAATATTGGAAGGCCATTTTGACGGCGATCTCCGCCGCCGTGGCGCCGTTGTCGGAATAGAAGACGCGGGCGAGGCCCGGCGGAGCGATGGCAAGCAGTTCTTCGGCCAGGCGGATGCCGGGCGGATGGGTGAGGCCGAGGAAGGTGGAGTGGGCCAGGCGGTCCAATTGGGCGCGGACGGCGGCGTCCAGGCGGGGGACCCGGTGGCCGTGGAGGTTGAGCCAAAGGGAGGAAACCCCGTCGTAGTAGGCCCGTCCCTCGGTGTCGTAGAGGCGGACTCCCTCCCCGCGTTCGATGACCAGGGGATCGCCGGCAACCCATTCCCGCATCTGGGTGAAGGGGTGCCAAAGGTGGGCCTTATCGCGCGCGGCCCATGCGGAGGGCGTGTCCCGCGTAAAAATCCTCCTCCCGGCAGGTGGTTATGCTTAACGGTCCCCGCAGGAGGACCGGTTTGGCGGCCAAAAAACGGATGTAATCATCCAAGGAAAAATCACCGGCTGGAACGGGGGCAGGGGCGGAGGCGGGGGCTGGGGCAGGGGCGGGCACGGGGGCAGGAGCGGCGGCACGGCCCTGGCCCCGCCGCAGGAAGAAGACCCGCCCACCCTTGGGGTCTCCGTCCGACTTGAGAGGCAGGCGGACATAGCCTAAGACTGGCGCCGCCACGTAGCCCCAGGTGTACGCCGGGTCGTCGGACCAGCACAGTTCGGCCACCGCGCCCGGCGCCGCCGCCACCTTGCTGGCCACGGCCAGGGCTTCCCCCACCCGAAAGTGAGCCAGGCCCGCTTTGCGTAGCGCTTGCCCAACGGCATCCCGCACCGCCGGGTGATAGTCAAAGCGGGAAACCCTCACCCCTCTGGCCCGGTCCGGCTCCAGCCGCTCGCCGGTTTCGGCGTCGGCCAGAACCGCCCCCCGCATCACCCGCCCGCCGGGGCCGGGCCCCGCCGCCAGCCAATTCAGGGCGCGCGCCGCCACCGTTGGAACGACGCCGGCCGCGGCCAAGAGGCCAGCCGCGGCGCGGCGGCCCGCCTCTGGATCCGGCGCGGCGCCGGCACGGGTTCCGTGGCCTTGTCCGCCGCCGACGCAGGGGATGGCCAAGGGGCCGGGCAACTCCAGGGTGGTCACCGGCAAAAGCGGCGCTTCCATGATGGCTCCCTCGTCCACCCGTTCGGCGGTGAGCACGAGGCGTTGCGCCCTCCGGGCGAGACTCCGCTCCAGGAGGGCTGCAACCACCGGGGCGGCCTCCGTCTCGGGCACCAGTCGCTCGGCGCCGCTGACGTGCATCCCGCTGGTCTCCGCCCGCAGGCGCAGGGAAAAAAAGTCGGGCAAATCAGCCCATCTCCAAGTCCCGCAGCAGCGCCAAGTCCCGTGCGGCATCCCGTCCCGCCGTGGTCAGGTAATTACCCAAAAGCAGCCCATCCACGCCGCCAAGCAATCCGACCCCCTGCAGGTCGCGCAGAGCCGCCTCCCGTCCCCCGGCGTAGCGCAGGTTCACCGCCGGCAGGATGAAACGAAAGACGCTCAGCGTCTTCAATACCTCCAAGGGGGGCAGGATGGCTCGCTCCCCCAATGGTGTTCCCGGTCGCGGGTTGAGGACGTTCAAGGGCACGGCATCCACGCCCAAGCCGCGCAGTTCCAGCGCCAGTTCCACCCGCTGGGCCGGAGTTTCCCCCAAACCGATGATCCCGCCGCTGCAGACCTCCATCCCCACCGCCTTCACCGCTTGAATGGTCCCGACCCGCTCGTCATAGGCATGGGTGGTGACGATCCGCGGGTAAAAGGACCGGGCCGCTTCCAAATTATGATTGTAACGGCTGACGCCGGCGTCGCGGAGAACCGCCGCTTCGTCGGCATCCAGAGTTCCCAGGGAAGCGCACAGGGACAGACTCGTTCGCTCCCGCAACAAACGGAAGGCCCGGACGATCTCCTCCCAGTCCGCCTTGGGCTCCGCCGCGCGGCGCCCACTGGTGACGATGTCGAAGCGTTTGGCTCCGGCGGCCTGGGCCTCCAAACCGCGCTCCAAGATCTCCTCCGCCGGAAGCAACCGGTGAGGCTCAACTCCCCCACGGTGCCGCGCCGCCTGCGCGCAAAAGGCGCAATCCTCGCTGCAACCCCCGGTGCGGGCGCTGACGACGGCGCAGGTGTCCACCTCCCGCCTGCCGGCCCGCTCCTCCCGGATCCGGTCGGCATAAGCCAGCAGAAACGGAAGATCCCGCCGCTCAACCTCCAACAGTCGCCCGGCTTCCGCACCGGAGATCTCACCACCGGCCAGCACCCGTTCCCCCAACTCAATGATCAAGTCTTTCACGCACGTTCCTCCCGCGCCATTTTACCTTCGGGGGGGCACGAACGTCAACCACTGGACATTCGTCGTGGTGACGTTTGATCCATCCCGGCCCGGCCTATCCTCCCGGGACACTCTCCGCAAGGCCCGCATCGCCGCGGGCGGCGGCGGCGGACTTCCCGGCTCCGGCCCCGAGTTCTCCCCACCCTCAGGGCCTTTCTTCCGCTGGACTACTCTTTTGGGAAAAGGTATGATTATAGGTGATTGTACTGCGAAAAGCCCGATTCGTCCGCGTCGCGGCAGGAAACCGTCTAAATATAGTTGTTGTTACGCAGCGGGTTTACTATATATTGTAGCAGCCGTGTAAGCAACAAGGTTTTTGCAGTGAAATCACAGGTGGCAAGTGTCCTTTCTCCATTTCATACCGGATCGACATCCCAACGTTAAGAAGGTAAGGCCACTTGGACAACGAAACAATCGTTCTGGGTGAGTTTCTTTTTCGCTCCCAGGCGGAAAAGGCCTGCGCCGTCTTCGAGGCCGCCGGCTTTCCTCGACAAAGCCTTTCCCTGGTGACGGGGGAACAGCTCCCCCCGAGTGGCCCCCAGGCCGAAGATGCCCGCTTCTTCGCCACCGACCCCGATTGGAGGGTCGGTGGGAAAACGGGCGCCGTCGGCGGAGCCTTGGTCGGAACGGCGGTCGCCCTGGCCACCCTGTCCTGGTTCAGCGCCCACGCTCATCCCCTTCCCACCTCTTTGATCCTGACCATCGCCGGCATCGTCATCGGCAGCGGTTGCTTGGGAGCGATTCTGGGGCGAGGTTTGGCCGGAAAAAAAAGCCGGGAATACGAAGCCCGGGTGAACCGGGGAGACGTTTTGCTGGCGGTGCGCACCACGGCGGACAAGGCTCCGCTGGCGCGGCAACTGCTGCGGCAGACGGGCGCAGCCCTACCGGAAGACCAGGAGACGCCGCCTTAGAGAAACCTCCTCACCTCTTCGCACCGATGAGTTCGGTCCGAGGGATTCGTCCTCCCCTTCCCCTCCATGCCCCCACCGGCGCGACCGATCACCCCACGCCAATCCCACCGACAATTCAAGACTTGGCCGACGTTCCGCTCCGCTTCCCGGCCCGCTGCTCCGCTTCCCGGCCCTTTCCGATCAACTCCCCCACCGTCCCAAATCTCAACCCCGAGGTGACAAACAACTTGCGCAAACGCAAAACGGCCCTTTTCCTGACCATCCTGGCCGCCGGAAGCCTGCTGGCCGGAGGGCTGGCTCTCGCCGCGAGTCCCGGCTCCGGCTCCGGTTCCGGTTCCGGCTCCGGTTCCGGCTCCGGCTCCGGTTCCGCCGCCGCTTTCGACACGATCCAACAGGTTTACAACGACATCATGAGTAACTATCTCACCCCACCCAACCCGGAGGTCCTGGCCAAGGGAGCCATTCAGGGGATGCTGAACGTCGTCGGTGACCCCTATACCGAATATTTCTCCCCCACCGGCTACCAGGGTTTCATGCAGGGCTTGAACGGTAATTACGCGGGTATCGGCATCGAAATTTACGGACTCGGCGGCTACGCCACCATCGAAAGGGTCTTCCCCGGTTCCCCCGCGGCGGCTTACCTCCAAGCGGGAGACCAGATCATCGCCGTTAACGGAACGGACACCGTCGGTATGTCCCTGAGCCAGGTCGCCTCCCTGACCAAGGGACAACCGGGAACCCAGGTCACCGTGACCGTACAGCGTCCGAGCACCGGCGGCGCCGCTCCCCAACGACTGACCTTTACCTTGACCCGCGCCGATGTGACCATCCCCGCCGCCGGTTGGCAGATGCTGCCCGGCAACATCGCCTACCTTTCCATCTACGCCTTCAACAGCAACACCGCCTCCCAGTTTCAAAGCGCCCTGGCCGACGCGGCCGCGCAGCACCCCAGCGGTTACATCCTGGACCTGCGCGGCAACCCCGGCGGCATCGTCCAGTCGGCCATCACCGTCGCCCAGGACCTCATCCCGCGCGGCGTGATCACCACCGTGGACCAGCAGGGCCAGCCGCCCCAGGTGTACACCTCCTCCAGCGGCCAACAACTGGGCGCCCCCTTGGTGGTTTTGGTTGATGGCGGCACTGCCAGTGCCGCCGAAATCCTGACGGCGGCGCTTCAGGACAACAACGCCGGCTACGTCATGGGCGTCACCACCTACGGCAAAGGCGTCATGCAGGCAATCCAACCCCTGCCCGACGGCGGCACCCTAAAGTTGACCGTTGCCAAGTGGCTGACGCCCGACGGCACCTGGATCCAGGGCAAGGGCATCACCCCGTCTTACATCGTCGCCGGCGATCAGGCCGGCCTGTCCGCAGCGGAAGAATACCTGACCAAAAGCCCCGACCTGACCCTGGCCGTCGCCGCCGGCAGCACCGCCGGCACCTCCAACGGAGAATCGGTCCTGCTCCCCAACGCCCCCTTCGTGCAGGGAAAAACGGTCTACCTGCCTTTGAAAGCGGTGGCCTCCCTTTTGGGCGCCCAAGTTTCCTGGGACAAGACGTCGTCCACGGTGATCCTAACGCGAGGCACCCAGGTATTCGATCTGCCCGTGGGCAGCGCCCAGGGGATGCTGAACCAAACTCCCTACGCCCTGGGCGCACCCGTGCTTGACCGAAACGGCACGACCTTCATTCCCGCCGGCGCCTTCGCCGCCCTCGGCGCCCAGGTGCACATCGGCCAAACCGGCCGATGCACCCTGAGCATCTAATCTGCCGTTTGCCAGCCAAACCAATAAAAGTTATGCACCCTTAACCGAACGTTGGCGGCCACGATCGTCCCAACAAGAAGTATTCTTCCTTCGAACACGTGGTTCAAGCGGATTAAAGGAATCTCAGACAATTATTCGCGGGCTGACAAGCCCGCTTTTTTTTTGTATACTGCCACAGCGACGCATTTAGCAACAGCCAAATCTTTGCGCCACTTGCGCAAAGACCGGGGAAACCGCTTCGCGGGACGCCGACGCGTCCCACCAATGGGGTGAATCCGGCCGAGTCGGCAGGCCGAAAGGGCCCTCTCCCGTGGCCCCAACCCGTCAACTAACCCCGGCGGCGCAAACAAGGAGGTGTGAAAATGCGACGTCTTATCCATTCCCTGCGCCGGGTTCTCAGGGGATTATTCTTTGGGCTGCTCCTGAACGCCCTGATCATCACCCCCGCCCTGGCCGCCTCGCCCTATGTGGTCAAACCGGGAGATACCTTCTACCGGATTGCCGCAGACCAAAACGTCTCCCTCGGAGCCCTGGAAGCGGCCAATCCCGAAACGGACCCGGCATGGATCTATCCCGGACAATCCATCATCCTGCCCACAGCCGGACAAACCGGCGCCGAAACCCTCCCACCGGGACGCAATTTCAGTCTCCGCGACATCAATCTCCTTTCCCGCATCATCGCGGCTGAGGCGTCCGATCAACCTTACCGGGCTCAGATCGGCGTCGGCGCGGTGGTGATGAACCGGTTGGCTTCACCAAACTTCCCCAAAACCATCCCCGGGGTCATCTTCCAGCCCGGTCAGTTCACCTCGGTCGCCAACGGTTGGTTTTACAACGCCCAGACGACCACCGCGTCCGCCCAGGCCGCTCGAGCGGCCATCGCCGGCCGGAACCCGGTCGGAAACGCGCTCTACTTCTTCGAACCAAGCGCCTCCAGCAACAGTTGGATTTTCTCCCAACCGGTGCTGACCCAAATCGGCACGATGGATTTCTCCCGTTGACGAAACGGAAAACCCGGGCCATGGCCCGGGTTTTCCGTTTCCAATAAGCTTTCAGGCGAACTCCTCCATGTCCCTGGCCTTGAGTTCCCCCAGCAGTTTCTTGATTTCCTGCGCCCTTTCCCTGGGCAGAACCAAGAAACAATCTTCGCTTTGGACGATGATCAGGTTTTCCACTCCATAAACCGCCACCAACATCTCCGATCCGTTGTCGATCAGACAATTGCGTGAATCCACGGCCAGGCCGCGCCCCTTGATCAAGTTGCCGTGGACGTCACGCGGCGAAAGCCGGCTGAGCGCCGCCCACGTGCCAACGTCGTCCCAACCGAAGACACCCGGGAACACCACCACTCTGTCCGCCTTTTCCATCACCCCGTAGTCGATGGAGCCGGATTTCAGGTTGGCGAACTCCTCCTGGGCCACCAGCCGTTCCGCCGAGGTTCCCCGGGCCGCTCTGATCCGATCCAGGGCTTCCCCCAACGCGGGCAGATGCACACTGATCTCCCCCAGGATCACCTCCGGCCGCCAGAGGAAAATGCCGCTGTTCCACCAGTAGCACCGGCTCTCCACCAGGGCTTTGGCCGTTTCCCGGTCCGGTTTTTCCGTAAAGCGATTCACCCGGAAGAACGGTTGCGTTCCCCTCTCGCCGAGTTTCTCCCCGATTTCCAGGTAACCATATCCGGTTTCCGGAGAGGATGGCACGATCCCCAGCGTCACCAGCGCACCTTCCGCCGCCACCGCCGCCGCCGCCGCCAGTTCCTGGCGAAATCCTTCCTCGTCCTTGATCCAATGGTCGGAAGGCAGCACCAGCATGACCGATCCCGGATGTTCGTCGGCCACCTGGATGGCCGCGTACCCGATGGCCGCCGCCGTATCGCGCCCCTCCGGCTCCAGGATCAGGTTTCTGCCGCCCAAAAGCGGCAATTGGGCTCGAACCAAGGGGCCATAGTCCTCGCCCGTGATCACGTTCACTCTATCCCACGGCACCAGAGGCAAAATGCGCCGAACTGTTTCCTGCAACATGGTGCCGGTGCCCATCAGGTTCAAGAACTGTTTGGGCCGGGCACGCCGGCTTTTCGGCCAGAACCTTTCCCCTTTGCCTCCGGCCATGATCGTGGCCACGATCTTCGTTTCCATTCGTCCCCTCCCTCCAAAGGTTCTTCCCACCGTCCTGGAGCATCCCTTTGCAAAATATTTTCGGTCTTGCCCCAAAATGTTTCGCTTTTATCGTGTTAATCTCGGCAAAATCTGGATTATACAGAATCTATTATAGCATATCGCTCACCATCGGCCAATCGCCGGCAGGAGTCAAAACTCAGGCTCCGCCCTTCGCCCGGTCGGAACGCCAGACGAAAGCCAACACCTCCGCCACCGCCGGATAAAGTTCCGGCGGTATTTCACCGGCCAGATCAACCCGCAGCAGGGCTTCGGCCAAATCTCCATCCTGTTGGATGGGAATCCCCGCTTCCCGGGCCAGAGCCAAGATCCGCTGGGCGATTTCTCCCCGCCCGGCGGCCACCACCCTCGGCGCTGCGTCCTGCCCCGGCTGGTATTGGAGGGCCGCCGCCTTAACGTCCGGCGGCCTTTTGGCCGCCTCAGACACGTTGGTCAAGGCTTTTATCCTCCTTCGCGTCCTCGGCGGCGACCGTGGTAAAGCGCAAAGTTCCAACCGTGAAGTCCAATTTCTCCAATCTGTTTTGCAAAAAGCCCGCCCCCGCAGCCAAAATCCGCGCACTGTCTTCACCATCGGCCACGAATTTGGCCGTTATACGCTTGCCGTTGAAATCCAGCACAACCTGCACCGGTCCGAGACGAGGAGCCTCCAGGGACAGCCTGACGGCGGTTTGCCGCGGGTTCACCCTGCGCCCCGCCGCTTCCCTTTCCACCCGGAGTTGAGCCGAACCCGGCTCCTTGGCCCAAACCAAGGGGATACCGACACAGACGGCGCTCCCGGCGCTCAAAAAGTGGTGATATAAGAGGACCGCGGCCAATTCCGGACCAGCCGGCCCGGCCTGGGCCAGGATGTCGCCCGCACCGCCCCCGAAAAGGCGGGCCACAACCCGCGCCAACTCCTCGGCCCGGCCAGCGTTTCCCGGTTGGAAAAACAACTCCTCGTTGGGTGTCGCCCCGGCCAACCGTTTCCCCAAATCCTCAGCCAAGGCCACTCTGACCAAGCCACCGAGGACGGCCAAAGAAACGTTCGGATTCTCCGCCCGCAGTCTGGCCGCCGCCGCGATTCCCTCCCGGTTGACACCGGCGGGCGTGATCGCCCCGTCCAATGTTGGAGACCCTTGACTCGGCCCCGGCTCCGCGCCCGCACCTGGACCCGGCTCCGTCGAAGGAGCACCTCCCGTACCGGCACTCGCCACCCGGTTCAACCAGGTCAATTCCTCCGCATTCACCGGCAGACCCGCCGCCCGCAAAGCACGGGCCAACGCCAGGTTCCCGCCCGTTCCCGGCCACCCTGCCCGCTCCAACGCCCCACCCAGGGACGGCCGCGGCGCCGCGCTCGGCCCCGCTTGGGGCAACAGCCGCAGCATGGCCCGTTCGCCCCCGCCTCCCTCCCAGAGAAGGGGCAGAACATCCCCCTTCGCCAGGGGCACATCGCTCACCGCCGGCGAATCCACTCCCAACAGGCGCAGGAGCCCCTCTCGGCCCTGGGCCTGCAATACCCTGGCCAGGAGGACTTCCCCGGGTCCGGGGGTCTTCAACCCGGCAGGCAACCTGAGCACCACTTGGGGAAGGCCGGCATTTTCCGGTGAAACCCCACCCGCCCTCCGGGCCGTCACCCGCAGGGGAACCTCCCCTTCCGCCGGAGATCCCAGAGTGAGGGCCACCACGTCCCCCTCCGTGAGCGAGACGGTCGTTTTTGCCGCCAGCCGCCGGTTGGCCACCGCCAGGATCACCTGATCGCCTTGCACCGACACCACCCTGGCCCACAGTTTCCCCTTGGCCGCCAACCAACCGTCCAGACGATTCATGGCCGTACCCGCGGAAACCCTCGTCGCCGGGGAAATGTCACCCGGCAGCCAACTCACCCCGACTCACCCCTTTTTTGTCCCAACCGGAAGGAAATTGTCAAACCTTGACGAAAAATTAGAGGGCGAGGTGTGAACATGCTTAAATTCAAAGGAACTCCCGGCGGAATGTGGATTTCCCTGGACCCCGAGACTGCTGCGGACCGTCTCCTGGCCGAGTTCGCCCAGACCCTGGAAACCCGTGTCTCCTTCCTCGCCAGCGGTGAGCTCTACCTGGACACCGGCACTCGCCCCCTCACCTCCTCCCTGGTCGCCGCCCTGCTGGGGGTCACCGAACGCTTGGGGTTGCGGGTGTGTCATTTGGGTGGAGGCGCCTCCCGGCGCCGCCCGGAACCGATCCGGCTCGCCGCCGCCAAATCCGCCGCTCCACCGCGAGGCGAGAACCCGGCCCGCATCGTCCACCGATCCTTGCGCAACGGCCAAGAACTGAACACCACCGGTGATCTGGTGATCCTCGGCGACGTCAACGCCGGGGCGACGGTGCGGGCCGGAGGAGACATCCTGGTGATCGGCTCCTTGCGCGGCGTAGCCCACGCCGGCTCGGGCGGAGACGCGGGCCGAATCATCTATGCCGGCATCTTCGCGCCGACCCAGTTGCGCATCGGCAACATCCTGGCCACCGCCCCCGGGCGCTCCTCTCCGGGGGGGCCGGAGTTGGCCCGAATCGAAGGTGGACGCATCGTGGTGGAAGCCTGGCCCAACCGGCGTCTGGGCACCTTCCCCCTTCCCTCTTCCTTTTTCCGTCCCCGTCGTGAGGCCGGACGAAAGAAGGTTTTCGATAAAGGAATGGCTTCCACCCTCTAGTATAATATACTCCCGCGCTTAAAAAGAAGAAACCATCCCGACCTTTGGGGACGGTTTCTTTCTTTTCGCTCCGGGAGCAAAAGGCGGCAACGGCGCATACAGTGGATGACCCAAGTGGAGAAAATCCTCAAGCCATCCCGATCCCGCCGGGAGCAAAACGACGAAGGTGGGGTTCGGCTCCGTACATACGCCCGTCGCCTTTGGCGAGGGCAAGGAACAAACCTCAAGCGTGGCGCAGGCGCCACCTGTGGCGCCGAGGACCGTCGCCAAACGTGGAGTGACGCTCCCTCAGAATCGCTTCGCGGCGTATTGAGGAGGAACCCTCCCACCGACCGCCCTGCGGTCGTACCAAACCCTTTGACGCCCAGTTCGCCGCTGAAAAGCGGCTCCCGTGCTATAAAGGTGGTAAAAGCTAATGGGCTACTCTTTCTGGTACTGGTATCGCCGCCACCGCGGCCTGCTACCCCCGTTGCTGGTCGGCGGCGGCGTCCTGGTCGCACTCTATTTCCTCGGCTCCCTCTTCTCCCTCTTCCAGCACGCCTTTCTCGGTTCCTACCTCTGGGTTCCCGGAGGTCAAATCGCCGGCGACTATTGGGGTTCCGTAAAATTCGCCCTGGGCGGGATCACCTTCACCTTCTTGTTCATCGCCCTGTTGGCCTGGTTCGCTTGGTGGGGAGGCCGACGCCACCGTTACTGGTGATCGGTTGCCTTCCCGTTCTCCGCCGCCGGGTAGTTCTCACCCCAGTGACGGATGGCCTCCACCACCCCCTGCAGGGCCAATCCCTTCTCCGTCAGGTCGTACTCGACCCGCAACGGGACTTGGGGATAGAGGCGGCGTTCGACGATGCCGTCCCGCTCCAGTTCCCGCAGCCGCTGCGCCAGCATCTTGGGGCTTACTCCACCCAAAGCCGAGCCCATTTCCCCGAACCGTCTGGTCCCATCCAGCAGCGTGCGGATGATCAGAATGGTCCACTTGCCGCCGATGATCTTCAAAGACCGCTCCACCGGGCATTCCTCACGCACCAAGGTTAGCCTCCTGGTTACTAAGTAACTTAAAAGTACCTACTTGCAATTATATACCTGGTTCGCTTAAAATCAAGCCCAGGAGGTGGCGGAAAAATGGCCCAACTCGGTGAAGTGTTTGTCTGTGAAAAGTGCGGCAACGTGGTGGTGGTGATCCGTGAAGGTGGAAACCCCACTCCCCACTGCTGCGGCGAAGCCATGCAGAAGAAAAACCTGCAACTCGTCTAGCTCCGACTCCCCGAAGCCCCGCCACAGCGGCGGGGCTTCGGGGAGTCAACACGAGGAGGAAATGCCTTGGCCGACAAACTGGCCGGCTTGCTCACCGCCCACAGTCCCACCCTGCTGGAACCGGAGCGCCACCGGGAAACCCGGGCCGCTCTATACTTCCCTGTCCGGCGAAACACGGGCCAAAAACCTCCTGATCGCCGTTTCCTCCCATTGGGCCGGGCGCGACGGCTTCCTCCTTGACTCCTCCCCATTTCCAGCCACCATCTATGACTATTACGGTTTTCCCGAAGACTATTACCGTGTTCGCTACCAGCCTCCCGGCGCGCCGGAAATGGCCACGGCGGCGAACCCGCCCGCCCGCGCCACCCCCAGGGGCTTGGACCACGGCCACTGGGTTCCCCTGGTTTTCCTCGCCCCAGCCGGCGACATTCCGGTTCTGGGCGTATCATCCTCCACGGCGGACCCGCAGGTTCAACGCCGCTTTGGCGCCGAACTTTGACAGGCCGCGCGGGAGAGGGGCCTTGATCCCCTGCTCGTGGCCTCCATCGCCCTGACCCACCGGTTGGACCTGATGGGAAGCCGCAAGCCGTTCCCCCAAGGCGCAGCCTTCGACCGGCTGGTGTTGGAACTATTATAGCACGGGAGCCACCCCCGGTGGCGAACTGGGCGTAAAAGGGTTCGGCGGAGGTCTGTTCCTTGCCCTCGCCAAAGGCGACGGGCGCATGTACGGAGCCGAACCCTTCCTTTGACGGCGCGACGCTGGGAGGAAATCTTCGCCCTCCCGGAGCACTCCCTCTTTGCCGCCGCCGCCCCCGAAGGCGACCTGTCACCCCTTTTCGTCCTCCTGGGCTTCCTGGAAGCGGCGGGCGCCACCCACGCCACCACCTTGGCCTACGACGCCGCCCTGCCGGGCGTGGGCATGGCCACGGTGGAATTCCGCTCCTTGTCAAATTAACCGTCGGATCACCTGGTTGGGCAGGTGGCCAACCGGCATGTGTAGGATTTTCTCCCCGCCAACCTACCCTGGCCCAATGGTGTAGAATACCATTGATGAACAAGGGGGCTATACAATGCACAATGGCGGAATCACCGTTAGCACGTACCAATTCCTGAAACGGTTTCCCGATGAGGCAACCGCAAGGGCGTACATAGAGGATCGCCGTTGGCATGGAGAGCCGATTTGCCCTTATTGCGGCAATGCCCACCGCATCCAAACACGCAAGGACGGGTATTTTTGTTGCCCTGCCTGCAAGAAGGATTTTACAGTTAGGGTTGGGACGATTTTTGAGCGTTCCCATGTTCCCCTTGATAAGTGGCTCCTTGCTATGTACCTTCTGACCACGGCCAGGAAGGGCATTTCTTCTTTGCAGCTGTCCAAGGGTAAACATTCGGTGAACCCGCCGGGAAAACTAACTTCGTTGATAGCCTAAGCCAACTTACCATTTTTAACGATATTTACGGTCAAGGAAATCTAAAGCTGTTGGAGATCAGGTCCCAAACCCGGCCGACGGTCCTCGGGGCGCAGGGGCGTTTACGCCCCGAGGACCGTCGGCCCTTATTTGGGGCAAGGCTCCCTCCTTTTCAAGTATTGTGTCACCCGTGTCCGGACTTGGACTATCCCGGTTGCATCTGGACCAACGGGTTTACCGAATACTTACGGGCTGAAAGCCAGAGCGGTTTGCCTGGGGAATGCGGGGTGGGGCCGCTTTTGACGCAGGAGGAGGGATCCGGCGCGGCATGGGGAGGTTGAGGGCGCCGAATAGCCGCCGCGGGTGGGGTGAGAATCAAGTTCCCAAAAATGCGGCGGACAAAATGTGCGGACTTGAGATCTTGGAATCCGCCCAAGGAGGGAGGGAGGCGGACCATCGGGAAACTGTTCAGGCCGCCGTCTGGCAACGGCAGGAAAGACCCGCGCCGGCGGCGAATACTTCCACCCAACGGGAGAGGAGCACAGAGCATGACCGACGAGGAATTCCAGCGGATCACCGGCTTCATCAAGTCGGCGGTGGATACGGCGGGAGAGAGGTTTGAGAA
>JAJZBP010000027.1 GCA_021798855.1 Bacillota bacterium | reverse complement strand
TAGGGCTTCGGGAGGGGGACGATGCCGCTTTCGTCCGCGATCTGCGGTGCTTTTCGCACGACGTGGACCAGGGGGGAAAAGAGGCATTCAAAGCTGCGCTGAAAAAATTGGAGAGTTTTTCCCGTAACAGGGACGGGAGAGAAATTTTTCACTCCAAGGAGGGAATTGTTCCGCTTCGGCCCCTGATCTGTGGGGGGGACGATCTGACTTTCATCAGCGACGGAAGAGTGGGGCTGGCTCTGGCCGCTGAATACCTTCGGGCGCTCGCCGGAAAAACGGTGCAGGTGGGGCGGGGAGAAAAGCCGCTTTCCGCCTGCGCCGGCGTGGTCATCGCCCATGCCAAGCACCCGTTCGCCCGTGCCTATACCTTGGCGGAGGACCTATGCCGGCAGACCAAGGCGAAACGTCGGAAAAGCAGGGACAATGGTAGCTGGCTGGATTTTCAACTGGTCTTGGATTCGGGAGAACCGGTGGTCTCCCAACTGCGGGCGCGGTGGTATAAAGCCGCCGACGGTGGCTGTTTGTGCCAACGGCCTTACCGGGTCGGCGACGGGGAAACTGGTCCGGCGGATTGGGACGGATTCGTGAAATGCTGGCGCCATTTTCACCGGTGGCCGCGCAGCCGGGCCAAGGATTTCCTGGCGGCGTTGGCGGCGGGGAAGGAAGCGTCGGAAGAATTTATCACCCAGTACAAAAGCCGGGGAGTGGAACCGCCGGAGGTCGAAGGGTGGCTTGGCTCGGGTGACGGTTGGGACAATGGCCGGACGCCTTATTTCGACCCGCTGGAAGTCCTCGATTTCTTTCATCCTTTGTCGGAGGAGGGGGGCCGGCGTCCATGAACCTGACTTTGGAAATAACGCTCCTTTCCCCTTTATCCGCGGGCAGTGGAATGGGCAAGCCGGGGGAGGTGGACCGGGAGGTCGTTTTCGACCCTTTGGGGGTGCCCATGATCCCCGGCAAAAGGTTGAAGGGACTTCTGCGTGACGGCTACCGGGAAGTCGGGGAAGCCGTGGGAGGAGCCGGGTTGGCCGACCTGCCGCCGATGGAGGCGATTTTCGGTCAGCCGGGTCAGGAACAGGGTGGGCCGCTCACCGTCGGGAACGGCTCCCTTTCCGAGGCCGAGGATTTGGGGGAATGGCTTACCTGGCTTGAGGAGGAACGCGGTGGCGTTTCTGCCGCCGAAGTCAGGGGATTTTACACCGAAACCAGATTCCAAACCAGCATAGACCGCGAGTCGGGGGCGGCCGCGGAAAATACCCTTCGGTCCACGAGAATGGTGCGAAGGGGCCTTGTTTTTCGCGCGCCCCTGCGCTGGGCCGGGCAGGAAGACCAGGTCCGAGCGGTGGCCCTGGCCTGCGCGGCTGTCCGCGGCATGGGCACGGGGCGGACCCGTGGTTTGGGAAAAGTGCGTTGGCGGCTATTGGACGGGGAGCAGGATCTAACCGTCAAGGCTCTGGACAAATTGCGCGATGGAGCTTGGCCGGCGGCGCAGCCCGGCGGCGCAGCCGCCCTCAACCAAAAGAATCCACCGGTCGGGCCAGCGGAAAGTACGGAGACTTCCGGCGGCGAACCGACCCATTTTATCCGCTATCGTTTGCGGTTGCGGGCGGGGGCCGTCTTCCCCCGCTTGGGCGGGGACCAGAACACCGTCCTGACCGAGAGGTTTGTGCCGGGTCCGGCGGTTCGGGGGGCGGTGGCCTGGCGTTATCTCAAGGTGAACGGGCCGGAACCCGATGGGGAATTCGAGAGGCTTTTTCTGGACGGTCATCTTCGTTTCCTGCCCGCCTACCCCGAGGACCAAGACGAGGGGGGACGGCGGTTGTTGCCCATACCCCTTTCCGTCCGGCGCGACAAGGAAAATGAAAAATGCGCATACGACCGGGCGGCCGGCGACGGTGAACAAGCGCCATCGGTACGGGTTGAAGGATTTGGGCGCCACGACGGCGGCGACTGGAGGCGGCAGAGGGTCGAAACCGTCCTGGCCCTTCATCACGCCCGAGCCAAGGACCGCCGTTACGGGCGGGCGTTGGGTGAGGAGGAAGCGAAGAAGGCGGGGTTGGAGCCGGAAACGAGAGGGGCCTTGTTCACCTACGAGGCGCTGGCTCCAGGGCAGAGTTTTATCGGCGTGGTTTTGGGGCAGGAGAAAGACCTGCGTTTATTCGAGTCTTTTGTGGCGGGCGTCGAAGAGATGGCGTTCGGTTTGGGCAGATCCCGTGGTGCCCAATACGGCGGGCAAACCGAGGTCGAATTCCTTGGTGGGGTGGAGGCTTTGGGGGAAAAAGACGAGTGGGAGGGATGGGTGAAAAAGCAAAAGGGGTATCCGGATTTGGATGCGGAAGACGGTGTGCGAGGGAATGATGGAAAACTGGTTGTTACCATGGCTTCGCCCCTTTTGGCCGTCAACGAATGGGGGCATCCCGCCCCCCGGTTTCCCAAGGAGGAGTTGGCCCAACTCCTTGGTTTGGCCGCCGACAGCTTGGAGGAAAAAGCGAGTTTTGCCCGTGTCCAGTGGGTGGGCGGGTATCAAAGCCATTTGCGCCTGCCCCGTCCCCAGTGGCCGGCTTTGGCGGCGGGGAGCGTTTTCGTTTTCCAGGTAAGGGGAGGGGAACTGCCTCCCCCGGAAACCCTCCGCAAAGCAGAGGCGGCGGGTGTGGGACTGCGCTGTGAGGAAGGCTTCGGCAGGTTTGTGCTCAACCGCCATGGCTACCGCCGGCAGGGGCGATGGGAAGACGGCGACGGGGACCACCGGAAAAAGGCGAAACCGGCGGGAAACGTTCCAGACGAGGTTGCGCGCCTTTGTAAGCGGGTGCTCCTGGAGCGGGCTTTGGTTTTGGCCAGACAAAGCGGAAGGCAAACGGCCGGTGGTGTGGAGTTGTCGGCTTCGCTTTTGGGACGTTTGTCGCTCATGCTACGACAGAATGTCTCTCTTGGCGAGAAGAAGCAAAAACTGGGGACTTTGCGAAAACCGGCTAAGGCCCAGATGAATCGAACCCTGGTTCATCTGGAGGATCAGGTGCGGGCAACCTTATTCGATCACTTTGCCGGCGGCGCGGATGCGTTCGGGGAGAATTTCTTAAAGATTGTTTGGAACAAAGCCGATGATTCTTTCCGAAAGGCGTGTCCGGAGGAAGCACTTGGGCAGTTGGCCGCCGCCAAGGGCGAAATGGTCACCCGGGTATATCTGGAAACGGTTTTACGGGAAATGCAACTGAACCTGAGAATAAAGGAACGCAAGAAACAGTCGGAAGGCAATCCGGCCGGGGGTGAAGGAGCATGAACGGTGATGACCGTGTGGTCGTCAGGTATTACGCTCGCGGAAAATGGGTGGCCGAAAGCCCCTTGCACCTGGGCGGTGGAGAGGGAAGGGATGTGGACATGGCCCTGCTCCGGGACGCCGAGGGCCGGTTTTTCATCCCCGCGGCCTCCTTGGCCGGGGCCGGGCGAAGCTACCTGGCCCGGCGGATGCAAAGTTGTAATGACTTCCGGCGGGGGAAGGAACCTGTGGTGCTTTGCAACTTGTTCGGGGGAGCGGAAGCCGGAGAAGAACCCCAAGGGGAAGTCGAAGCGGAAACCGGGGCGGAAAAACCCGCTTGTCTTGGTTGGATGAGTTCCCTTTTGGTTGAGGATGCCTGCCGGACTGATGCCACGGTTGCGGTGCGGGATGGGGTGCGGATCGATCCTGAGACGGGCACGGCCTTCCCCCGCGCCAAGTTCGACCTGGAGATTTTGGAGCCGGGAACGGCTTTCGAGTTGAATCTGGAAGTCGTGGTGCGCGGCGAGGAAGCCGATGCCGAGGTGTTTCAGGCTTTCGCTTCGTTGCTGGGAGGGTTCCGGCGGGCAGAAATCCGCCTCGGCGCCCGCACCAGGCGGGGCTACGGGAGGGGCAAGGTGGCATCCTGGGAGGTGCGCCGCCTCGATCTCTCCGAACGGGAAGGCGTTTTTGCCTGGCTGGAAGGTGACCCTTGGAAACGTCCCGCTTATGCCTGGGAAGGGCAGGAATTATGTGAAGACCAACGCCGTTTTTTCCGGATAGAAGCTTCCTTCGACTTGAAAACGTCCCTCTTGGTGCGCTCCTATTCGGAGCATCCGGGAGAACCGGACATGGTTCACCTGCGTACAGCCGGGAGATCGGTCCTTCCGGGCACGTCCTTGGCCGGAACCATCCGGCACCGGGCGGCCCGGATCGCTCGGGTCCTGGGGTGGGAGAACCCAGAGGATCGTTTGGAGGCCCTTTTTGGACCGATCAAACCTGAGAAAGATGATGCAAGTTGGGCATGGGCCGGCCGGGTTTGGATGGAGGAAGCCGTGCTGGAGAGAGTGAGCCACCTGGTTCAGGGGCGGGTGGCCATAGACCGGTTCACCGGAGGGGCCATGCCTTCGGCCCTCTTCGACGAAGCGGCCGTCTGGCCGGAAAAAGAGGGTCCGCATTTGAGGCTGGAGATTTGCCTGGAGGAACCGGCGGACGCCGAAATCGGCCTGTTTCTGTTGGTCTTGAAGGATCTATGGTTGGGGGACCTGCCTTTGGGCGGAGAAACCGGAGTTGGGAGAGGGGTGCTCCAAGGGCGGGTGGCCGAATTGACTTTTCAGGACGGGGGTTCGGTGCGACGGTGGAAATTATGCGGAGGCGGCAGCGGTACGCCACCGGAAAAAGTGACGCTGGAAGGAGACGACCCCAAGTCGTTGGAAAATTTCGTGGGCGAGGCGGTGAAATGGGGTGGGGAATGAAAGCGGGAGGGCTGAAGCGGCACCCTTGCTTTTGAAAGAGGACTGGCTGTTGGAGAAGGCCGGGGAACTGTGGTCCGAAGGAGTGGGAAAGGAAAATTGGGCCTGGGTTTTCCTCCAGGAACCACGCCTCGTGGCTTTCGGGGTGGTGACACCGGGCCGGGTGGAGTGGCCGCCGGGGGCGCGGGTGGATTGGGACCGGGTCTTTGACCTTCGCCTTTTTAACGATCAAGGGGAATGGCACTACTGGCGGGCGGGAACCAATGGTGGGAAGGCTAGGCTGCGTTTAAGGAAGGGCGGGGATGATCTTTTGGAAGAGGGACACTTCCTTTGGGGAACGGAGGTCGTTCCGCTTGCGGGAAGATGGCTGGAACTGAGGGAAACCAGGGGCGCGGCCATCAAGCTTCCTTTGGCTGGCCGGGTGAAAGGGACCGTTCTGCCTTTGCGGCTGTCCGTTTGTCAAATGATTGATTACGACAAGGATACCGGAATGGCTGGGATCGTGGACGCATTTTTAGTCGGTCTTACCGACAAAGCGGGTAACGTGCTGCGACCGAATTAGGGATGGAGGGGTGAATTATTTAGATGGAAAGGCGAAAGGTTGAACAACCGGCTATGGTCCAAAAGGTGGCTCCCGAGAGGGCCGCAAGGGCGCCGTATAACTTCGTCCCGCTACCAGACGAAGTTCGCTTTGTTGGGGAACCTCCCACCGGTGAAAGCTACCAAGAAGGGACCGTATCCGGCTGGCTCGATTTGGAGATCGAATGTCTGACCGATTTCTATATCCGGGGCAACTGGCCGTTGGCAGAGTTCTTAAACTTAAAGCAAGAGGAAGAAGGCAAAAAAGTCAAAACGCAGCCCTTGCCCTTCCTCGTGGCGGGGGAACCGCGCGTTCCAGGCAGTTCTCTGCGGGGGATGATCCGAAACCTGGTGGAGATCCTCTGCAACGCCCCGCTGGAGCAAATGGCTGACACCCGTTTTTTCATGCGGGCGGTGGGGAGTTCGTCAAATTCAAGGCATTCTTCTTTTGAAAGTCACGGGGCGAAGTATGCGGAAATCATGGGCGGTGGGAACAGCCCGAGGGCCAAAGCCGGATACTTAAATGGGAGCAAGGACATAGGGAAATGGAACATAGTTCCGGCTCGTGAAGCCGACAAATTATACCGGGTAAAGGTTGACGCCGAATGGGAGCGGCGGGAGGTGTGGTTTCAGCCACCGGATGGCGACGTGATGATCCCATCAGATAAATGGGGTTATAAGGGGACTGCAGCACCAGAAAACGCCAGCGAGGGGTGGCTGATCTGCGGCGGTAATCTTGGAGATAAAAAATTAAAGCGGTGGATTATTAACAAGAAAGGTGACGGTTCCCCGATTCCCATCCCACCGGGGGACGTTGAAGCCTATTTGGGCGATACCACGCGTAATGTCGGGGAGAAATGTTTTAATTACGATCTGGAGAGCCGAGACGTTCCATGCTTCTTTGTCGAGTGGGAAGGCCACGTCTTTTTCGGGCATAGTCCATATTTCCGCATTCCTTACGAGCATACGAGCAAACAGGTCAATCCATCCAGGCGCCGGGATAACGAATCGGGAAAGTTCGACATGGCCAGGGCCATTTTTGGACACGTTCCCAGCAGGGAAAGCGTGGGGGATGAAGCACGGCAAGGGCGTGTTTTTTTTGAAGACGGCATGTACATTTCCGGAGAATATCATAAGGAAATTTGCGTTCCCAATGTTTTAAATTCGCCAAAGCCAACCAGTTATCAGCATTACTTGGTTCAAAGGAGAGATCAAGCGGCCGACGGTATCCATTGGGACTCGAAAGGGGCGGTGATCCGGGGCTTCAAACTTTACTGGCACCGGCGGGGAGCTATATGGAATTCGAGCAGCGAAGGAAAGGAAAAGGATACGGAAACCGAAATTCAACCGATCAAAGAGGGAGCGAGATTCAAAGCACGGTTGCGTTTTGAGAATTTAACCCCGGAGGAAATCGGCGTTTTGTTGCTTGCCTTGGAATTGCCGGAGGGCTGTGCTCATCGGTTGGGTATGGGTAAGCCTTTGGGTTTGGGAAGCGTACGGTTAACGGTCAAATCGGCCAGCCGAGTGGGTCGGAGAAAGCGGTACACCTCCTTGCTCGACCAGGAAAACGGGGGAATGGCCACCGGGGTCGAACTTTTAAACAAAGAGGAAGCCAAGGATGCTTTCGCCAAATGGCTTCTCGGTGGACACGATACGCGAACTGCCGATTTATGGGAAGTTGATAGGTTCAGGGAGTTGAAAGCCCTTTTGTCCTACGATGCCGTTGTTCCCAAAAAACGGAACGATTGGGTTGAGGAAACAAGATACATGCAGTTGGACGAGTACAAAAAAAGGGTCAACGGAAGATTGCAAAAACGTCGTCCTCTTCCGACGCCCAGCCAAGTTTTTGGAGGACAGCCCCCAGGGAGTGTCTTTCCACGGGAAACTGACCGTTCGGCGGCTCGCCAGGAGCTAACTAAAGGGGTGAGGGAAAGCGCGGTTGCAAGGGAAGAAAGCAAAAAGAAATCCGAAGAAAAAATGGATGCATGGCAAAAGAAACTTTTGGAGAAGCAGAAGGAACTGAAATTGAAAAAGTAATATCGGGGAACGAGGGGCGGTCCGCCGACAACACCATTGGGGAAGGTGGCTGAAGAACTTATGGCCGGTGGTACCAAATTGCTCATCCTCACCGTCGGCGGCAGCGCCGACCCCTTGGTATCGGCCCTCAGGGAGTACGGGCCTGACTATACCTATTTCGTTTGCTCCGGTGACTCAAAAGGTCGCCCAGGCAGCGAGGTCATGGTGGACGGGCCGGGGGAACCCTGCGGACCCGGCAAAAAGGCCATCGTTTTTCAGTTGGGGCTTGCGCCCAACGTCTATGAGAAAATCGTTCTTGACAATCCGGACGACTTAAATGAAATATGGACGCGGTTGGAAGAAGTCGACCGCAAAGCCGCGGCGGAGTTTACCAGTGCCCAACGTTGGACCAATTACACCGGGGGTACCAAAACCATGTCCGTCGGAGCGGTCCTCTTCAGCTTGGAGCGCGGTTGGAACCTAGCCTTCATGGAGGGGCCACGCCGGGACCTGGTGCGGGTGACCGGCGGCGAAAACTGGATCGCGGTCAACACCGGAAAGGTCAAGGGCGGCCTTTTGATCGGCGATTGCTGGGACTTTTTGACCGGCCACGATTACGCGGCGGCCGGGGATCTTTTGAAGCCGATTCTCAACGATGCGAGCGTTACCTTGGATTTCAAGGACAAGATACTCATGTTGCGCAATCTCTGCCGGGCCTTTGAGTCGTGGGATCGGTTCGACCATGCGCAATCGCTGGAAATGCTGGAACGCTACAAAGGAGGACAAATCGGCTGCTGGAAGGTTGAAGCCAAAAAGATCATGGGATTGATAAACGCTGGCCCATACTTCATGGTTTGCGATTTACTCAGGAACGCCGACCGCCGAGCTTTACACAAAAACTTTGATGACGCGGTGGCCAGACTTTACCGGGCGGTGGAACTGCTCTCCCAAACCGTTTTGCGGGAGAAAGGCATGGAAACCAGCGATCTAAAAGTGGAAAGTCTTCCGGTGGACCTGCGGGAGAAGTATTCAGCCATGAAAAACGAAAAGGGCAAAATCCAATTACCCCTCGTTCGCGGCTATGAACTTTTGGTCGATTTGGTCGATCCTTTGGGCATCGAATTGTACCAGCCGAACCGGGACCGGCTCCTCAACGCCATTGAGATTCGAAACAACTCGATCCTTGCCCACGGGCTGGCACCGGTCGGCGAGGACGGATATGAAAAGTCAGGCCGGGTGATGCGCGACTTCGTTGTATCCGGTTTGGAAATGGTGGCCAGAGGGGTCGCCGTTTCGCAACTGCCGGGTGAGGAAATTATCGGCTGGTGCGGTTTTTGACGACGGCGGTTGGCGCGGAGGTTGAGGGGGCGGCCCGGCGGCCGCCCCGGTGGACCCTGGTCAGACTCCTCGGCGAACAGACGCACCCGGTCGTCATCCTGGCCGTCATGCTGGGAGAAGGATTGGACCGGGTGGTTATCTTGGGTACTCAAGCCGTGGAGGGGCGGGCGGCTCACGCCAAGGCCGCCATCAACCGGCTGGAGCCGGAGGCCGAGGTGGAGTTCGTCGAACCGCTCCCGCCTTACGATTGGAGATCGGTGCGGCGGAAGGTGGGCGAAATTCTCAGACGTTATGACCACCCCATCCTGGACCTGACCGGGGGCACCAAGTTGATGATGTTGGGGGCTTACCTGGCGGGGAAAGCGCGAGGGGCGCCCATGGTTTACGTGGAAACGGGAACGAAAACAGTTCAGGTCTTGGATGGGGTAGCGGAGGGCTTGGTTGCCCGCGGCTGGCCGGACATCGGCCTGGAGGCGCTACTATTGGCCAGGGGCTTTCGGGTTGAAGCGAAGAAGGCTGAATGCTTGCCCAAGGAGTACTTGGCCGTTTGTAATACAATCGTGGACAGGCCGCACGTCTGGTGGGAATGGCTGAGGTTGTTGGCCAAACGCCCGGCGGATAGGGGAACGGTGACGTTGAGCCTGGCCGGCAAGACGGGGAAGAAGGCCCGGCGATTGGCTTTTCCGGAAATCTTGATGAAGCATGGATTGGCTACAATGGACGGAGCCAACCCCCTGCCCCTTTTTCGCGACAGCGAAACCCAACGTACTTTCACCGGCGGCCATTGGCTGGAACGATATGTCGCGGCCGCCGCATTGGAGGCCGGGGTGGGCGAGGTTTGGGTGAACGGTTTGTGCACCAAGCTGGAGAGCGCGGACGCCGGCGTTCTGGACAACGGCGGGCCGGACCACGAATTCGACGTGGCCTTGGTCCGGGGGACGACGCTTCACCTTGTCTCCTGCAAGAGCGGACGGAAGGATGCGAAAAGCGTGGACATTTTGACCAACGACGTGCGACAGCTTGGCGGGAGCTTTGGCCGAGGCGCGCTGGTCAGCCTCAACCCGGTTTCGGAGCAGATGGCGGCCAGGGCCAGGGACAACGGCCTTGCGGTTTGGCACGGCGGCGACCTGGGGCGGGAGCGGTTGGCCGAACTGATCGGGAAATGGGTGGGTGTGGATGAGCGTTAAACTGGTGGCGTGCCTTGGTACCGGAGATTACAGGAAGACCCTTTACGAATACGATGGGCGTCAGGTGGAAACCAGGTATGCGCCGGTTGCCGTTGCCCAACTCTGCGGCGAAACGATCTCCGCGGCGGTCATTCTCGCCACCGAGGAGGCGCGGGAACAGCACTTCGCTTCCCTCGAGGCTGAGCTGGACGTCCATAAGATCGAGGCCAGTTGGAAACCGATTCCCAAGGGAATGTCCGCCGACGAAATCGAGACTATCGTCCAGGCTGTTGACGAGTCCGTCGGCGGGAACGAACGGGTGGTTCTCGACGTCACCCACGGTTATCGGCACGCCCCCCTCATTCTCTTTGCGAGCCTTTTGCTGGCCGACGCCAAGAAAAAGATTGAGCTGCGCGGGTTGTACTATTGCATGGTGGAAAGCCGCTCGTCCAAAGACGCGCCGGCGAGTCCAAAACAGGTGGATGCAGTGCAAAACGGCTCGGTATTGTCTTTGGGACCGTTGTTCCGCTTGGTGGAAACGCAGAATGTCATCAGCACCCTGGCAGGGTGCGGCGACCTGCGTCCCTTGGCCAAAATGATTGGGAAAGACGTTGAAGGGAAGGCCCCTGGCCTTCGGGGGGAACTTAAAAGATCAAGAAACTTGCTAAAAAAAGGACTCGTTCATTTATCGAACTCTTTAACTGAAACTTTACCCCTGGAAACAGGCTTGGCGGCTAATGAAATCGTCCGTGGTTTGGAAGGCACGCCCGATTACGCAAAATCTCTTTTTGTCAAATTGGAAGACTGGCAACCGGTGCTGGAATTGGCCCAAAGTTTTGCCTTACCCCTCAAGGTGGAAAGCAAAAATAAGATACTCCTCGACGATTCCGAATTGGAAAGGCAGTTGCGCCTATGCGATTGGTACGAAGACCGAGGAAATTACCACTGCGCATTGCTGGTGTTACGGGAATGGCTGATCAACTTCTGGCTTCTCAGAATGAATTCAGAGACTTGGCTTGATAGGGAGGAAAGGAAAAAGGCCGAGGCGTGGTTTGGTCAAATGGAGCGGCGTCGGCAAGCCGGTTTGCCCATGGAAGACGCCGGTGCCCTCGAAATATTGGATCTGTGGAAAAACGTGAGCCGGGGGCGCAACCATTGTGCGCATGTCGGCATGAGTGCCAACAACAATCCCGAACTCAGGTTGCCGGTGAGGAAGAATTTAGACGCCTGTAGGAGCATTGTGGAAAGAAATAGCCCAATACCCAAACTTCCCGACCTGAATCTGCTGGTTTGTCCCATGGAAGCGAACCGTCCGGGTGCGCTTTTCACGGCGCTGAAAAAGCTGACTCCGCGCCCGCAACTCCTGCTTATTTTGGCATTTGGAAGCTTGGATGAACTCAACGAAAGACTGTTCCAGAAGCACTCTTGGGGCTTGGATGAGATCCTGAAAAAAGCGGGGTTTGGACAATGGAAGCGCGCGAAGCATTATCAGGTCCTTACCGTTGTGGAAGCGGCAATGCTGGCAAGTTTGGAGGAACTTGAGGCCGAAAGGAGAAGAGTGCGCAAACAAGCCGACCCCTGGCTTGCTCGGGCTGGACGGGTAACGGTGTGCGCCACGGGAGGCACCTCCCTCTTGCGCCTGTTGGCCCAGCAAATTGGGGAAAGGGCCAGGGAAATCGGAACTCCTGGCCAAATGGTGTGGGCGGTCAGCCGTCGTCATTCGCGAGACCAAGAGACGGACCCCCTGGTGGAAGAAGAGCTGTTGCCTTGGCGGGAGTGGGGCGGTTTTCCGGTGGAGGAAGGCAATACTCCTTTCGAGGAAAGCGAATTTGCGGGAGGGAAGGAAGCGATACGGGAAACGATGGCGGAAGTGGCGCCCCCGCAACCTGCTGGAGAATAAAGTCAAAAGGCACGTTGTTTAAAAGGAACAAGGCTTTCAAGCCAATTTCGGCTGCCTGTTGGGCGTGAAAGCAAGCGTGCGGCAACTGTTCTTTTTCGAGCAGCACTTTGGCCGAGGTGAGGTGGTCATCGGCGTTCACCATCCAGGCAGCCGCCGCTTGTTGGCCTTTGGCTCTCATCAGATCCGCATCCCTTCCCTGGCTATGGCCGACTCCTCAAGCTCATCCGACCACAGCACGAGAACGTCAATAGGGGCGGAGCATATTTCGCCAAGTTTTTTGGTAAAGGATGCAGTCATCTTCATCCGATTTTCCTTACTGCCACTGACAACCACGGCCAGGTCTATGTCACTGTCCACGTTCCCCATGCCTTTGGCCAATGATCCGAAGATAAGCACATCCCGCACCGCCGGATCTTCTCTCAGCACCCTGGCGCATTTACGAGCCTCATCATTGAGAAAGGAAATGCGGGCGTCGCGCTCGGACAGCAATTCACCTAACGTTTTCATGGTCTTTCAGCCTCCCGAACGGCTCCAGGTCGGTTATCGGGTCCTGACGCACTCCCACCCCTAAAGGCCCCTGAAGGAGTGGGCTTTCGCGCTAGGTTTTTGTAATCGGGTCGTTATCCGGTCGTAATCACAGTTCCTTGGCGTACATCATCCGCCATTAAACGTAAATACGCAAGCCTTTTCCTTAAAATTTCCTTAAATTCCAGTTCCGGCGGGAAGGCGGGAAGGCGGGTGAAACAAGCCGAGGGGATCTTCTTCGGCTTGTTTGTTTGGTTCGCGCGACTTATACTGAGTTTGGGGGTGGATTTCGATGAGCGTTGGAAGGGCGATTGTTGACCGCGGACGGGCGGAGGCGGCCGCGGCCTTGGAATACCCAACGGCCAAGGAAAAGCTCAAGGAACTGGCTGTTTTGTTGCCGGAAGAGGAAGCCGAGGCTGTCTGGCAGGCGGTGGAGAGTTGGCCAATGGCGGATCAGATTCAGGCTGGACTTCAAAGCCAAAGAAATATTTATTCTGCATATCCTCCTGCGGCGAGATGCGCTTAAGGGATGAAACCTAATTGCCCTTCAAAGTTAAAGCCGAACAGGGAGAAGTTAGGACAAGATTCCAGGCCGGCCAGCGCCAAAGCCACGGTCACCACCCTGGACTCTGTTCCTGTCCCGGATCCTGCTCCCACCCCGGTTCCGGCCTCGGTCCCAACCTCCGCCCCCGTCCCTGTTCCCGCTCCGGCCCAGGTTTCCGTCCCCGGCCCGGTTCCGATTACGGCTTCTGTTCCCGCTCCGCCCCCCGCTCCGCCCCCCGCTCCGCCCTTCCCCACCTTTTACTTCGAGCGCTTCCGTTTCCGCCTCCGCTTCCGCGACCCGCTGGACCTCCCGGCCTTCCCCGGCGCCGTCTTCCGCGGCGGGTTAGGTTACGCCTTCCGGCGCACCGCCTGCCTGCATCCCGGCGAAGAGTGCGCCGCCTGCCTCCTGGCCGGCGCCTGTCCCTACGCCTACGTCTTCGAGACGCCGCACCCGGAGGGTAAGGGGACCGATATCCCGCACCCCTTCGTCCTGGAACCGCCGCCCGCCGGTGCCGCCGTGGCCGCGGGGGAGGAAGCCGACCTGGGCGTGGTCCTCATCGGGCGCGGGACCGCCTTTCTCCCCTATTTCATCTACGCCTTCGAGGAACTGGGCGGCATGGGTCTTGGTCCCCGGCGGGCGCGCTTTTCCCTGGAGACCGTGGAGGACGAGCGGACCGGTCGGACCGTTTTCACCGGCGTCCGACGGCGGCTGCGCGAGCCGGACCGTTCCCCCGAGGCCGCCGAACTGCAGCGCGAACCGGCTCCCTCCAGGGCGGTCGTCCTGGAAACCGTCACGCCCCTGCGCCTGCGCCAGGAGGGCGAATTGCTGGCCCGCCCCGACTTCCCCCTGCTTTTTCGGGCCGTGGTGCGCCGGTTGCGGGCCTTGGCCCATTTTCATTGTGGCGGCGAGCCGAATCCGGCGGGGGTGGAACGGTACTTTGAGGTTGCGGGCGCTCTTCGCGCCGTTTGGGAAGGGGTGGGCTGGCGCGAACAACGGCGCTACTCCACCCGTCAAAACTCCTTCATGCAACTGGGCGGGCTGACCGGAAGCCTCTCCCTTGAAGGCGACCTCGGTCCGGTCTGGCCCTTTCTCCGTTTGGCCGAACGGGTCCACGTGGGGAAAGCCTCCTCCTTCGGCTTGGGCCGATTTCGGTTGCGCTGGTAGTCCGCAATATTTCTTGCCGCGCTCCCAAGCCTTCCGCTTGACCGGAGGGCTTTTTTCATTGGCGGCAGGAATCGAGGCCGCGGGCTGGGAATCAATCAGAAAAATGGCAAAAGAGGCGAAACTGATGGACGGTTCGCTTTTTTCCCGCTTGCAGGCGCCCGAAAGCCTGTTCGCGGCCTGGCAAAAAGTCCGTAGCAACGGCGGGGCGGCGGGGGCGGACGGGGTGACCCTGGAGCAGTTCGGCGCGTCCCTGGAGGACAACCTGCGCCGGCTGCGGGAGGAATTGGCGGCGGGAACCTACGCGCCCCTGCCGGCCAGGCGGGTTTGGATCCAGGAGCCGGACAAAAAGCGGCCCATTGACGTCTGGGCGGTAAGGGACCGGGTGGTGGAAACGTCCGCCCAGCAAATCCTGATGCCCCTTTGGGAACCCCATTTCGCGCCGGGCGTTTACGGCTACCGTCCGGGGCGGTCGGCCCTGGACGCGGTGGGCAGGGTGGAGAAACACCTGC